>JBAWWV010000086.1:0-13622 GCA_037146575.1 Alcaligenaceae bacterium
CTACTAGGGCTTCAAAATCTTTGATAATCCCAAGACCCCCGCGTTGGCGTCCGGCGCCACCAGAGTCACGCGCCAGCGACACCTGATGGATTCGAATCGGAGCCTCCATCTCCATCGCCTCAGCCGGAAGATTCATACAGTTTGTCGCGTCCGTTTCAATGACATCCACGCCATCTGAACTCAAGCTCGCACCCGAGCCTGCGGCAATCAATTCTCCAGTAACAAACGACTCACCATTCGGTTGCCGCCCACCGAAGGCAATGACCAGCAATTCGCAACCCGAATCAGCAGGCACTCGGTCGGGCAGTACATCTTTGAACGCTCCTAGTATGCAACCCGTGATACGTTTAATCGTTGCTGTGCGTGACCCAACCGGAGCAGGCGCCCTGGGATTAACGAGGGACCCCTCTGGCAGAAACAGGCTTACGGGACGAAAACAACCGGCATTGGTCGGTATCGTCGGGTCCGTTAACGCCCGCACCGCAAAATACGCTGCAGCCTGTGACCCCGACGGTACACAATTAAATGGCCCCTTAAGTTGATCGCCAGTGCCGGTAAAGTCAACATGAATACTGGCATCTTTTACAGTCACCGTGACTTCGATCGGAACTCTGCGATCAAGTTCTATCCCGTCGTTATCAAGGTAGTCGCGATAGTGGTAGACCCCCTCAGGGATGGCACGAAGCGCTTCACGAGTCATCTTTTCAGAGCGAGCCAGCAACTCACTGAAGATGCTTTCTAGCAGCTCGACCCCAACTGCTTGCGCAAGTTCAGAGAGCCGACGACCACCAATCTGACAACACGCAATCTGTGCATTCAGATCACCCATCAAAGTGTCTGGTATCCGAACATTCAAGCGCAACATCTTCACTAACGTGTCGTTCATAACTCCCGCGTCGCGAAGCTTCAAGGGCGGGATGCGGATCCCTTCTTGAAAAATCTCGGTCGCGTTAGTCGGAATAGAGCCTGGCGTCATACCACCGACATCCTGATGATGCGTCATGGCAGCGGCAAAGGCCAACACACGCCCCTCATGAAAAATCGGTGACACCAGCGCGATATCAGGCAGATGGGTTCCGCCTAAATAGGGGTCATTCATGATGTAAACATCACCCTCGCACATCGTATCGAGCGGGAATTCGCGCAAAAAGGTCTGCACCACCGGAATCAGCGTCGCCAGATGAATTGGCACGGCGCAAGCTTGCGCAAGAGTCTCCCCGCTAACTGTGAATAAACTCGCTGAGGCGTCCAAGCCTTCTTTGACAATCGGTGAGAACGAACTGCGCAAGAGAGTTGATTCCATCTCATTGGCAATGCCTTCGAGTTTGTGCCGCACCACCTCAACGGTAATCGGGTCAAGCGTGGCTTGTTGCGTTGCGTCTTTCTGCAAGGCGTTGGTCTTAAACATGTGATGACTCCGATTTAAGTTGCAGAATGATGTTGCCCGCCTGGTCCACTCGCCCCTCCCAACCCGGTTCGACTAACGTCGTCGTATCCGTCTGTTCGATGATGACCGGGCCATGAAATACATAGCCAGAGGGCATCGCTTTGCGGTCCAGCACCTGAGCCGACACAAACTCTGTGTGTCCGGCAACAAGAATCGAACGAACACCCTTGATGGGATTGCCGATCTCTGCAACATAATCGTGCTCATCAATACGCTCGAGCCCACCGGCTTGATGAACCGCGCGCAGATTCACGATTCGTGCAGGCGTGCGCGTACTGTGTCCATAGATACGTGCGTGTGCAACGAGAAAATCGTCGTATAACTGCTCCAAAGGCGCTGAGGCCTCTAGGCAGATTAAGACCTCAATCGTGTAGGCTTGACCGATATAACAAATATCAGCGTAGTACTGACGCGTGATGGGTAGTTCGCCGATCGCTTCCTGCGACATCAACTCATCGGCCTGCTGATCGAGGCCTGCGAGCGCATGTCGCACTTCGTCGACACGCAAGTCCTTCAAAGCGCGTCCGAACGCATCTGACACCTCGTGTTCGACCGGTGCCGCAAGCAGCCCTGCTGCCGCTAAAACCCCAGGAAAGCGCGGCACCACAACGCGGTCGATAGAGAGATCGCGAGCTAACGCAGTGGCATGCATACCCCCACCACCACCAAGCGGCAATAAGGCAAACTGACGGGGGTCCAGACCTTGACGAATCGAGACCATCCGAATTCCCTCGGCCATCTGAGCATTCAGTACACGATGTATGCCTAACGCGGCATTGTGCAACGACATTCCCAGAGGTTCAGCAATATGCTTGAGGATTGCGCGCTCTGCCAGTGCCGGGTTTAAGGTTAAGGTCCCGCCGGCAAAATAGGTGGGGTCGATATAACCCAACACAATCGAAGCGTCGGTCACAGTCGGCAACTCTCCGCCACGACCGTAACACGCAGGGCCTGGCTCGCTCCCTGCAGATTTCGGTCCAACTCGCAGTCCTCCGGCCGTATCCAACCAAGCGATGCTGCCCCCACCCGAGCCGATCGAATTGACGTCAACCATCGGCACCCGTATCGGATAACCATCGATCAGTCCGTCTGCACGCACCATTGCCTTGCCTTGACTGATCAATGCAATGTCACAACTTGTGCCACCCACATCGACCGTAATGAGGTCTGTTAGACCTGCTGTAGCCCCCGAAATTTTTGCCCCGATGACCCCTGCCGCAGGTCCAGACAAAAACAACCGCACCGGGCGTCGACGCGCAATCGGCGAAGCCATCAATCCCCCGCGCGACTGCACAACTTGTAAGTGTGCCGCTACGCCTGCTTTCGCTAAACCTTGTTCGAGCCGTTCAAGATAACGATCAATGACTGGTTTGACGTACGCATCAAAGGCCGTGACAACCGTACGTTCATATTCACGAAAAGCGGGGTCAACCTCGTGTGACACGCCAACATAAATATGCGGAAACTCGGCCTTGATAATGTCACGTGCGCGTCGCTCGTGAATTGAGTTCTTAAACGAGAACAGAAAACAAATCGCGATGGCCTCAACGCCTTGTTCAGCCAAAGCACGAGCGGCTATACGCACGCCCTCTTCGTCTAACTCGACAACGATGGCTCCTTGCGCGTCAATGCGCTCACGCACTTCAAGGCGCCGCGCTCCGGGCGCAAGAAAACCTGGTGTCTCTGGCTTAAGCACGATGTCATACATTTGGTGGCGCATTTGACGGCCAATCTCTAGAACGTCCGCAAAACCTTGTGTCGTCAGTAAACCAGTGACAGCCCCTCGGCGTTCTAATACCGCGTTGGTTGCAACAGTTGTGCCGTGGGCGAAACGTGTGATCGTGCTCGCCGGTTGCCCACGATCGCGCACCATTTTTTCGACAGCTTGCAACACTGCGAGACTCTCATCCTTGCGTGTGGTCGGCACCTTGAAATAACTTAAGCGACCATTCTCATCTCGGCAAACAACGTCTGTAAACGTGCCCCCGATGTCGACACCCAAACTCAACATTGCGTCTCCTCATACTGGCCAGCATATCGCATATCGATATGCTTGTATCGCTATTCAACGCAAAATTAACAGCGTTCAACCGCAAAGGCAAGGACTTATTTTTTTGTTCGCGACAGTTTTTTTCAAGCACACCTAGTGTGCAAGCGCAGCAGATAAGCGACAGAAACAAATTAATGTTCAAGCACCGATACCGACTCGTGCTGTTCGCCCCGATTGCGGTGGCAAGTGAAAGACGCTTAGCGAAGACGTCATGCTTTTCTCTGTGCTTTTAGGCCCGACAAAGTTTCTACTGCCTTATGTTTGGGCCCATTTGGCAGCGCTAGTCAGAAGCGTTATTCTTCCCGTAAAGATCCAAACTAAATTCCAATACTCACAAGGGGGTTATGATGCCGTTTTGCACATTCTGCGGTGGGCAAGTCACTATCGAGCAAAAGTTTTGCTCCGCTTGCGGTAAATCAGTCTTGGCGCCAGCAGTTGAAAACAACAACGATGCGACGGCCTTGAAATACTCTGGATTCTGGAGAAGATTCGCTGCACTCAGCATCGAAATCTCTTTTTATAATCTTGTTTTTGGCACCCTTGTTTATTTGGGCGACATAGACATACAGAGTCTCCATCTCAGCGCAACATATTGGGTAGTCTCTTTAACGTTTGGTTTTTTGTACTACACCTTGATGACTTACAAATATGGTGGAACCCTTGGTAAGCTATTTGTTGGGCTCCAAGTTCGCAGAGCGACGCCCGACGGCACATTAAGTTACCTACGTTCCGTTGCCAGATACGTCGCATATTTTCTTTCGCTCTTCACCTTAGGCATCGGTTTTTTTATACAACCGTTTACGAAAAAGAAACGCGCTCTTCATGATTTGATCGCTCAGACAGAAGTGGTCGATCTAAAAAGACGACCAGCGGGCCACATCTGGCTGATTAATTTAGTGTATGTGGTGACAACATGCTTTATGCAGGCAGTTAGCTTTACAGGTCTTGACTGATACCGTGCCTCACATGGCGGCCCCTCAAACTAGAGGTTATTAGGCCGCCAGCACTGACACAAATTAAGTTGCAATCTTTGCTTCGGGGCAGTTACCCCAGACAAGACCGGCCTCAATCATCGTCATCATCATCGTCTGTCGCGGTATCACGTGACTTGGGCATAGGTTTAGTGGCGGGCGCCGTGACAGCACTTTTCGGGGTTTTCGTAATGACCGCATTTGTTGTAGGTTTCGTGACTACCGCGGTTAGTGCAGGATTCGTCACTCCCGAGCTTGTCGGAGAATTTTGAGCGGTTTCACACGCTGGATTTCCATAACGTTTTACACATATCTGTGCCGTACAACTTTGTAAGTAAGCGTTGCGCGCCTGAGTGTTCGCATCCACCCATTCTAATGATTGGTACGGCACTGACCTCATTCTCATTTCAGGCTTGCAACGGGTGTAGGTTCGATTACCCTCTGTACGGCTCTCGCACTCTTCAGCACCCGTTGCCACCTGGACAGTCCTTGTGCGCTCAACATATATTTGCATGTTCTGAACGGGATATTGTCGATACGCCGAAGGTGAGCATTCATTTTGCGCATTAAGATATTCTTTTGTTGCGCAGCCAGACAGCAAAAGCGAAATGCAAATTATTAAAAAGTGTCTCATGTTTATCTCGTTTTTTGTTTTACTGAGAAGGCCAAGCCTCACCAACTTGCGCTAGCAATTATGTTATCTCATCCATATTTTGACTGCTCACGAAGGCTGCAACACCTCGTAGGCAGTCTCGACCCATGCGCAAGTATGCCACTAGACTCGTCACAAACAAACAAACAAACAAACAAATAAATAAACAAAAAGGGTTAGCCTCTTGTGAAAGCTAACCCTTTGATATATCTGGTCGGAACGGAAGGATTTGAACCTTCGACCCCTTGCACCCCATGCAAGTGCGCTACCAGGCTGCGCTACGCCCCGAAAGAACGTAAGTATAGCAGAGCGACGACCTATCTGAGATCGAGCTGGCCGGGGTGAGTTGCAGAGATACAGGCTTGATTGAGTAACTCTTGAATACTGTGTAATTCGGTGCGCAAGGCATGAAGCTCAGCTGCGGTTAAACGTACGGCTGCATCTGGATCTTGGGGGATTTCGCGCCCTTCGCTTAAGCGATTGCGGGCACCACTGATGGTGAACCCTTGTTCGTACAACAGCTCGCGAATCTTACGAATCAGCAACACCTCATGGTGCTGATAATAACGCCGGTTACCACGGCGTTTCACTGGCTTTAATTGGGTAAATTCTTGCTCCCAATAGCGCAGTACGTGAGGCTTGACACCGCAGAGGTCGCTGACTTCACCGATAGTGAAATAGCGTTTTGCGGGTATGGGCGGCAAAACGATGGACGTATCAGAAAGGATCATTTGGATGCGTATAAAAACGTTGCAATGGCGCGCAATCGGCAATATCAAACAACGAAAATACCGACTCGAATAAGATAAACAAAGGTTCGAATCAATGCAACACAGAGTCTATCAAATGGCAAAGACAAGCTTGAGCCTAGTCTTATAACTCAGAATGCGGCGCTTCGGTGTGCTCGACCGCCCCTTTTAACTTTTGACTGGCATGAAACGTAACCACCCGACGGGCCGCGATCGGAATCGTCTCGCCTGTTTTCGGGTTGCGCCCGGGGCGCGGTGGTTTATTTCGCACTTGAAAATTGCCAAAGCCAGAGAGTTTGACGGGTTCGCCACGCGCCAAGGCATCGCGAATTTCTTCGAAAAACGTATCAACGATATCTTTGGCCTCGCGCTTATTCAAGCCCACGCGGTCAAACAGCATCTCGGCTAACTCAGCCTTGGTCAAAGTACGCGATTCTGCTAAAGAATGCTCATTTGTCATTTTTTAATTTCCGACATTCTGGTTTAACGTGAACGAGCCTGATGTGCGCTTTCGAGTGCAGCACGTATCTTGGTCATGCACAGATCAACTTGAGCCTCGTCAAGCGTGCTCTCAGTGTCTTGCAATGAGACTCTAAATGCAAGACTCTTTTCATTAGAGTCAACTTTTGCTGGGTCGCGCCATAAGTCAAACAAACCAACATGCTGCACCACAGCAAGCGATGGATCTGCCGCGATCGTTTGATAAATCGTGTCGAGCAAGGCTTGTACAGATTTGTCAGCCGAAACCCAGATTGCCAAGTCGCGCTGCACCATGGGTTGACGCGATAACTCATGCAAACTGGGCATTGGCAAGGTTGCCAACGAATCCAAAGACACCTCAAACAGCACCGGGGCCGTCGCAAGCTCTTGCTGTTGCACCCAACGAGGATGAAGCTCACCCAGCCAGCCGATAGCGGCTTGACCCAGTTCGATGCGAGCACTAGTGCTCGCATCGAACTGGGTCAAGCCGCTATCGGCTGGCTGGGTGAGCTTCATCCTCGTTGGGTGCAACAGCAAGAGCTTGCGACGGCCCCGGTGCTGTTTGAGGTGTCTTTGGATTCGTTGGCAACCTTGCCAATGCCCAGTTTGCATGAGTTATCGCGTCAACCCATGGTGCAGCGCGACTTGGCAATCTGGGTTTCGGCTGACAAATCTGTACAAGCCTTGCTCGACACGATTTATCAAACGATCGCGGCAGATCCATCGCTTGCTGTGGTGCAGCATGTTGGTTTGTTTGACTTATGGCGCGACCCAGCAAAAGTTGACTCTAATGAAAAGAGTCTTGCATTTAGAGTCTCATTGCAAGACACTGAGAGCACGCTTGACGAGGCTCAAGTTGATCTGTGCATGACCAAGATACGTGCTGCACTCGAAAGCGCACATCAGGCTCGTTCACGTTAAACCAGAATGTCGGAAATTAAAAAATGACAAATGAGCATTCTTTAGCAGAATCGCGTACTTTGACCAAGGCTGAGTTAGCCGAGATGCTGTTTGACCGCGTGGGCTTGAATAAGCGCGAGGCCAAAGATATCGTTGATACGTTTTTCGAAGAAATTCGCGATGCCTTGGCGCGTGGCGAACCCGTCAAACTCTCTGGCTTTGGCAATTTTCAAGTGCGAAATAAACCACCGCGCCCCGGGCGCAACCCGAAAACAGGCGAGACGATTCCGATCGCGGCCCGTCGGGTGGTTACGTTTCATGCCAGTCAAAAGTTAAAAGGGGCGGTCGAGCACACCGAAGCGCCGCATTCTGAGTTATAAGACTAGGCTCAAGCTTGTCTTTGCCATTTGATAGACTCTGTGTTGCATTGATTCGAACCTTTGTTTATCTTATTCGAGTCGGTATTTTCGTTGTTTGATATTGCCGATTGCGCGCCATTGCAACGTTTTTATACGCATCCAAATGATCCTTTCTGATACGTCCATCGTTTTGCCGCCCATACCCGCAAAACGCTATTTCACTATCGGTGAAGTCAGCGACCTCTGCGGTGTCAAGCCTCACGTACTGCGCTATTGGGAGCAAGAATTTACCCAATTAAAGCCAGTGAAACGCCGTGGTAACCGGCGTTATTATCAGCACCATGAGGTGTTGCTGATTCGTAAGATTCGCGAGCTGTTGTACGAACAAGGGTTCACCATCAGTGGTGCCCGCAATCGCTTAAGCGAAGGGCGCGAAATCCCCCAAGATCCAGATGCAGCCGTACGTTTAACCGCAGCTGAGCTTCATGCCTTGCGCACCGAATTACACAGTATTCAAGAGTTACTCAATCAAGCCTGTATCTCTGCAACTCACCCCGGCCAGCTCGATCTCAGATAGGTCGTCGCTCTGCTATACTTACGTTCTTTCGGGGCGTAGCGCAGCCTGGTAGCGCACTTGCATGGGGTGCAAGGGGTCGAAGGTTCAAATCCTTCCGTTCCGACCAGATATATCAAAGGGTTAGCTTTCACAAGAGGCTAACCCTTTTTGTTTATTTATTTGTTTGTTTGTTTGTTTGTTTGTGACGAGTCTAGTGGCATACTTGCGCATGGGTCGAGACTGCCTACGAGGTGTTGCAGCCTTCGTGAGCAGTCAAAATATGGATGAGATAACATAATTGCTAGCGCAAGTTGGTGAGGCTTGGCCTTCTCAGTAAAACAAAAAACGAGATAAACATGAGACACTTTTTAATAATTTGCATTTCGCTTTTGCTGTCTGGCTGCGCAACAAAAGAATATCTTAATGCGCAAAATGAATGCTCACCTTCGGCGTATCGACAATATCCCGTTCAGAACATGCAAATATATGTTGAGCGCACAAGGACTGTCCAGGTGGCAACGGGTGCTGAAGAGTGCGAGAGCCGTACAGAGGGTAATCGAACCTACACCCGTTGCAAGCCTGAAATGAGAATGAGGTCAGTGCCGTACCAATCATTAGAATGGGTGGATGCGAACACTCAGGCGCGCAACGCTTACTTACAAAGTTGTACGGCACAGATATGTGTAAAACGTTATGGAAATCCAGCGTGTGAAACCGCTCAAAATTCTCCGACAAGCTCGGGAGTGACGAATCCTGCACTAACCGCGGTAGTCACGAAACCTACAACAAATGCGGTCATTACGAAAACCCCGAAAAGTGCTGTCACGGCGCCCGCCACTAAACCTATGCCCAAGTCACGTGATACCGCGACAGACGATGATGATGACGATGATTGAGGCCGGTCTTGTCTGGGGTAACTGCCCCGAAGCAAAGATTGCAACTTAATTTGTGTCAGTGCTGGCGGCCTAATAACCTCTAGTTTGAGGGGCCGCCATGTGAGGCACGGTATCAGTCAAGACCTGTAAAGCTAACTGCCTGCATAAAGCATGTTGTCACCACATACACTAAATTAATCAGCCAGATGTGGCCCGCTGGTCGTCTTTTTAGATCGACCACTTCTGTCTGAGCGATCAAATCATGAAGAGCGCGTTTCTTTTTCGTAAACGGTTGTATAAAAAAACCGATGCCTAAGGTGAAGAGCGAAAGAAAATATGCGACGTATCTGGCAACGGAACGTAGGTAACTTAATGTGCCGTCGGGCGTCGCTCTGCGAACTTGGAGCCCAACAAATAGCTTACCAAGGGTTCCACCATATTTGTAAGTCATCAAGGTGTAGTACAAAAAACCAAACGTTAAAGAGACTACCCAATATGTTGCGCTGAGATGGAGACTCTGTATGTCTATGTCGCCCAAATAAACAAGGGTGCCAAAAACAAGATTATAAAAAGAGATTTCGATGCTGAGTGCAGCGAATCTTCTCCAGAATCCAGAGTATTTCAAGGCCGTCGCATCGTTGTTGTTTTCAACTGCTGGCGCCAAGACTGATTTACCGCAAGCGGAGCAAAACTTTTGCTCGATAGTGACTTGCCCACCGCAGAATGTGCAAAACGGCATCATAACCCCCTTGTGAGTATTGGAATTTAGTTTGGATCTTTACGGGAAGAATAACGCTTCTGACTAGCGCTGCCAAATGGGCCCAAACATAAGGCAGTAGAAACTTTGTCGGGCCTAAAAGCACAGAGAAAAGCATGACGTCTTCGCTAAGCGTCTTTCACTTGCCACCGCAATCGGGGCGAACAGCACGAGTCGGTATCGGTGCTTGAACATTAATTTGTTTCTGTCGCTTATCTGCTGCGCTTGCACACTAGGTGTGCTTGAAAAAAACTGTCGCGAACAAAAAAATAAGTCCTTGCCTTTGCGGTTGAACGCTGTTAATTTTGCGTTGAATAGCGATACAAGCATATCGATATGCGATATGCTGGCCAGTATGAGGAGACGCAATGTTGAGTTTGGGTGTCGACATCGGGGGCACGTTTACAGACGTTGTTTGCCGAGATGAGAATGGTCGCTTAAGTTATTTCAAGGTGCCGACCACACGCAAGGATGAGAGTCTCGCAGTGTTGCAAGCTGTCGAAAAAATGGTGCGCGATCGTGGGCAACCGGCGAGCACGATCACACGTTTCGCCCACGGCACAACTGTTGCAACCAACGCGGTATTAGAACGCCGAGGGGCTGTCACTGGTTTACTGACGACACAAGGTTTTGCGGACGTTCTAGAGATTGGCCGTCAAATGCGCCACCAAATGTATGACATCGTGCTTAAGCCAGAGACACCAGGTTTTCTTGCGCCCGGAGCGCGGCGCCTTGAAGTGCGTGAGCGCATTGACGCGCAAGGAGCCATCGTTGTCGAGTTAGACGAAGAGGGCGTGCGTATAGCCGCTCGTGCTTTGGCTGAACAAGGCGTTGAGGCCATCGCGATTTGTTTTCTGTTCTCGTTTAAGAACTCAATTCACGAGCGACGCGCACGTGACATTATCAAGGCCGAGTTTCCGCATATTTATGTTGGCGTGTCACACGAGGTTGACCCCGCTTTTCGTGAATATGAACGTACGGTTGTCACGGCCTTTGATGCGTACGTCAAACCAGTCATTGATCGTTATCTTGAACGGCTCGAACAAGGTTTAGCGAAAGCAGGCGTAGCGGCACACTTACAAGTTGTGCAGTCGCGCGGGGGATTGATGGCTTCGCCGATTGCGCGTCGACGCCCGGTGCGGTTGTTTTTGTCTGGACCTGCGGCAGGGGTCATCGGGGCAAAAATTTCGGGGGCTACAGCAGGTCTAACAGACCTCATTACGGTCGATGTGGGTGGCACAAGTTGTGACATTGCATTGATCAGTCAAGGCAAGGCAATGGTGCGTGCAGACGGACTGATCGATGGTTATCCGATACGGGTGCCGATGGTTGACGTCAATTCGATCGGCTCGGGTGGGGGCAGCATCGCTTGGTTGGATACGGCCGGAGGACTGCGAGTTGGACCGAAATCTGCAGGGAGCGAGCCAGGCCCTGCGTGTTACGGTCGTGGCGGAGAGTTGCCGACTGTGACCGACGCTTCGATTGTGTTGGGTTATATCGACCCCACCTATTTTGCCGGCGGGACCTTAACCTTAAACCCGGCACTGGCAGAGCGCGCAATCCTCAAGCATATTGCTGAACCTCTGGGAATGTCGTTGCACAATGCCGCGTTAGGCATACATCGTGTACTGAATGCTCAGATGGCCGAGGGAATTCGGATGGTCTCGATTCGTCAAGGTCTGGACCCCCGTCAGTTTGCCTTATTGCCGCTTGGTGGTGGTGGGGGTATGCATGCCACTGCGTTAGCTCGCGATCTCTCTATCGACCGCGTTGTGGTGCCGCGCTTTCCTGGGGTTTTAGCGGCAGCAGGGCTGCTTGCGGCACCGGTCGAACACGAGGTGTCAGATGCGTTCGGACGCGCTTTGAAGGACTTGCGTGTCGACGAAGTGCGACATGCGCTCGCAGGCCTCGATCAGCAGGCCGATGAGTTGATGTCGCAGGAAGCGATCGGCGAACTACCCATCACGCGTCAGTACTACGCTGATATTTGTTATATCGGTCAAGCCTACACGATTGAGGTCTTAATCTGCCTAGAGGCCTCAGCGCCTTTGGAGCAGTTATACGACGATTTTCTCGTTGCACACGCACGTATCTATGGACACAGTACGCGCACGCCTGCACGAATCGTGAATCTGCGCGCGGTTCATCAAGCCGGTGGGCTCGAGCGTATTGATGAGCACGATTATGTTGCAGAGATCGGCAATCCCATCAAGGGTGTTCGTTCGATTCTTGTTGCCGGACACACAGAGTTTGTGTCGGCTCAGGTGCTGGACCGCAAAGCGATGCCCTCTGGCTATGTATTTCATGGCCCGGTCATCATCGAACAGACGGATACGACGACGTTAGTCGAACCGGGTTGGGAGGGGCGAGTGGACCAGGCGGGCAACATCATTCTGCAACTTAAATCGGAGTCATCACATGTTTAAGACCAACGCCTTGCAGAAAGACGCAACGCAACAAGCCACGCTTGACCCGATTACCGTTGAGGTGGTGCGGCACAAACTCGAAGGCATTGCCAATGAGATGGAATCAACTCTCTTGCGCAGTTCGTTCTCACCGATTGTCAAAGAAGGCTTGGACGCCTCAGCGAGTTTATTCACAGTTAGCGGGGAGACTCTTGCGCAAGCTTGCGCCGTGCCAATTCATCTGGCGACGCTGATTCCGGTGGTGCAGACCTTTTTGCGCGAATTCCCGCTCGATACGATGTGCGAGGGTGATGTTTACATCATGAATGACCCCTATTTAGGCGGAACCCATCTGCCTGATATCGCGCTGGTGTCACCGATTTTTCATGAGGGGCGTGTGTTGGCCTTTGCCGCTGCCATGACGCATCATCAGGATGTCGGTGGTATGACGCCAGGCTCTATTCCGACTAACGCGACCGAGATTTTTCAAGAAGGGATCCGCATCCCGCCCTTGAAGCTTCGCGACGCGGGAGTTATGAACGACACGTTAGTGAAGATGTTGCGCTTGAATGTTCGGATACCAGACACTTTGATGGGTGATCTGAATGCACAGATTGCGTGTTGTCAGATTGGTGGTCGTCGGCTCTCTGAACTTGCGCAAGCAGTTGGGGTCGAGCTGCTAGAAAGCATCTTCAGTGAGTTGCTGGCTCGCTCTGAAAAGATGACTCGTGAAGCGCTTCGTGCCATCCCTGAGGGGGTCTACCACTATCGCGACTACCTTGATAACGACGGGATAGAACTTGATCGCAGAGTTCCGATCGAAGTCACGGTGACTGTAAAAGATGCCAGTATTCATGTTGACTTTACCGGCACTGGCGATCAACTTAAGGGGCCATTTAATTGTGTACCGTCGGGGTCACAGGCTGCAGCGTATTTTGCGGTGCGGGCGTTAACGGACCCGACGATACCGACCAATGCCGGTTGTTTTCGTCCCGTAAGCCTGTTTCTGCCAGAGGGGTCCCTCGTTAATCCCAGGGCGCCTGCTCCGGTTGGGTCACGCACAGCAACGATTAAACGTATCACGGGTTGCATACTAGGAGCGTTCAAAGATGTACTGCCCGACCGAGTGCCTGCTGATTCGGGTTGCGAATTGCTGGTCATTGCCTTCGGTGGGCGGCAACCGAATGGTGAGTCGTTTGTTACTGGAGAATTGATTGCCGCAGGCTCGGGTGCGAGCTTGAGTTCAGATGGCGTGGATGTCATTGAAACGGACGCGACAAACTGTATGAATCTTCCGGCTGAGGCGATGGAGATGGAGGCTCCGATTCGAATCCATCAGGTGTCGCTGGCGCGTGACTCTGGTGGCGCCGGACGCCAACGCGGGGGTCTTGGGATTATCAAAGATTTTGAAGCCCTAGTAG
>JBAWWV010000087.1:0-13536 GCA_037146575.1 Alcaligenaceae bacterium
AACCAGGCTTGATCTAAATTATCACTGGCAATCATTTTGACTTCTTTGTTACGTGGGTCTGATAACAAGTCGTGTCGCATTTGGCTGACGATTCCAAATTTCAACCCAAATAAAAGCAATAAGGGCGCGACAACGGCGACCACCGAGGCCACCATACAAGCTGAGACCTTGCGATCATGAACAAGATCACGCAAGGCAAGCCCAAGTAAAACACCGATGCGCGGTGAGGTGCTATGGCTGCTCATCAAACACCGTTCTGTGATCCGCTTGCACAATCGCAACGACTTTACGAAGTTTGCTTTCAGCCACCAGCGACCATTCGTGCGTGACAATCAAGGCGGCGATATTAAATTCGTGCACGATCTCTAAGATCAACGCAAATAGTTCATGCGCCAAGTTCGGATCTAAGGCTGCAGTCGGTTCATCGGCCAAAATTAAAGCAGGTTGATGGGCCACTGCCCGTGCGAATGACACGCGCTGGCGTTCACCAATCGACAGTTCGCGCGGAAAACGATTTAACAGTGTTTTAAGCTTTAAGCGCTCAACCAACCGATCGAGCAAGTCGCCTTGGGTTGTACGCCCTGACATTGACGCAGGTAAGTCGATGTTTTGCCTAACTGTCAAAAAAGGCAGTAAGCCACCGGTTTGAGGAACATAACCCAATTGATGCTGGCGCAAGCGCGCCCACTGCGTCTCTCTGTGCCCTGCCCGCAAGGCTAAATCATTTGCAAGGTTTGTAGTCAATAATTGAAACCGACTCACCCGTTCGGGCTTTAGTATTAAGCCCAGTGCTTCAAGTAAAGTGCTTTTGCCGCACCCGCTTGGCCCAACAATGGCAACCGCCTCGCCAGCCCACAGCGTTAATGACGATAACTCAACACGATAGGCTTGCCCCTCGCGCCCGCGAGAAATATGCATATCGGCCACAGAGAGAACCGGTGCCTGCACGCTAGGGCAACGACTCTAGTAGAACCGGATACACATGCTCGCTAGGTGGGCTGTCTTTTGCCAAAGACACCCAAGCGGCGACGTCTTGATTATAAATTTGATATTGCCGCAGTTTCGTGTTCAAGCGCATCATGAACTGAGTTTGTGCCGACACCGACATGCTTTTCCAGCCGTCCTCATCGAGCGACAAGATATCGCTTTGATAAGGCAGGCCATCGAGATACTCGCCCAAGAGTCCCATCTCTCCAAGTTTGGTCGCATTGGCTTGCCGCAAGTCATTGGGATCACGCCCCATCGTGGCTGCAACCGAACGCAAGCGCTCAAACATATCCCCGGGCGACACAAGCGAAGCGTTGGCTGCATCTACAATCTGCTGCACCACACTGCTTAAATCGCTAAGTTGCGCCTTCGTCAACAGCACCCTCACCTCGGTTGTCGGCAGATTCTGTTGTACCAAGTCACGATCGCTGATCCAAGCTTTGAAAAACGGTGGTGCTTTAGCGTTTGTGACGTCGCCTAAGTACGCCAGTTGCATTGCACGTCCCATCAGCTCAGCGTCGCGGGCCATTTGTGCGGCCATTGAATTTGGTGCGACAGCCGCGGGTGCGGGGGGGGGTGGCGTTGCAGCCCCTGTGGCACTTGCGGCACTACCCGCAACCACTTCTCCAGTCGAGGCCATCTTAATCTGATTGACTAAAGACGCGCCCATCGTATCAATTGCCTGACCAAACGCACCTACGTTACCGGCTTCGACAGGGTAATAAAGCGATTTGTTTGCTACGGCATTAAACGACAAAACGTCGTATTGCCTTTTTGCCGAAGCGTGATTTTGTATACCCGCTGAGGTCTTTAAATGCACCACGTAAATGGCAACGCCTTTTTCTTTGGCAAATTCGCGCAAGCGCTCGGCATTTAATTTTGTCGACGTTAAAGGATCATTACCATCTATCGCACCAGCATCGGTCACCAAGACAATATAGCGCGCACCAAAGTCGTTCCAGTTGATCTTGAACAACGCATCATAAATGCCAGCGTAAGGATCTTCATCAAACTTTGCGCTCGACACATTAGTCGCTTTCAAGTCTTTAATCTTAGCCAAAAAATCTGCACCGTCTTTAACCTTAGTTGGATCCACATACATCTTGGAAACATACTCGAGTCCAGGAACCGCTTGAATATTTGATCTGAAGGCGACCAAACCAAACTTCACTTTGTCGCCAAGCTGCTCTTTTTCCATCTTGTTGTAGACAGTACGCACCGCTTCACGGGTTCGCTCGATATAGGGATCCATCGATAATGTTGAATCCAACACAAAGACGACCCCAGCGTTAAAGGCTTTGATCGAGCTTTGCACGACCTGAGGACTCGTAGCAGGGTTTGCATTGGGGTCTTGCTTACTCACCGAGGCCACTTCGAGCACTCGAAGATTAAAGCCCGCATCAGATTTAATGTCTTCGGCTTGCAAAATCGGTAAGAGGTAAAAGTTCTTTTTTAAATCGACAAACAATTCGGGCTCACGCGCCACCACGGCCGGGTCACGCCCGGATTTTTTCATATTTTCTAAGATAGGCGAATAGGTTTGAGCCGGCGTCGCAGAATCAGTGATTTTTTCGATACTGGCGCGATCTTTAAAAAATAACGCCAAGTCTCGTCCGGCAGGATTCGTGAATGCCAAAGACAGTTGCATCTTCCACTCAACCGTACAGGCACTGTCTAGCCAGCCAATTTTTTTGCCTACCGTGTCAGTACCTACCTCGATCCAGTCTTTACCCGTAACTTGTTGGCGTTGATACACGTAGTAGCGACTGAAAGCCTCTTGAGCCGCGCCCGACTGATCGCCAGGCTTGACCACCAGCTTACAGCCTGGTGTGGTCAAGACACGCTGGTACAAAGTTTTTTTGCCCGCTTGTAGCAAAGGCTTATCGGCTGCACATGCAGTGAACTGCAGTCCAAACAACAACAAAAAACTTAAGCCGCTTTTGATGTAGCGTTTCATTGATATTCCTTTCAGGCGCTTAGGCTATTCTTCATTTTCTTAAAGCTTCAGCACGTTCTTTTGCCTCTGCGTGATTGGCATCTTTTGCCAGTACCAAGTCGTACCAGTACAGTGCTGTGTTTTTGTCAGCGGCTGCAAGGCAACCTGCCACAAAGAATTTTGGATCAAACTCTTTCGCGTAGGCTAAAGCAATCACAACATCACCGCCTTGGCCTTTAAAGGCATAGATACGTTGCGCAACGTCGCAACGCTTCGCAGTCTTCGCCAACTCGATCACGGCTAAGACCAGAGCGGTATCAGGATTAGTTTTCAGACAAGTTTGAATGAACGCCAAGTCATCTTTGGTCGCTGCAAGCGCTTCACTGCTGCAGGCTGGCGCAGCGTCAGGTAATGCAGGCGTTGGCGGCACGGTTGTATTGTATGCGGGAGCAGTTGCTGGCGGTGTCGTCACCGTTGTCGCCACCGGCGTAGCCTGCTGGCCTTGGTACCAGCGCCAGCCAAAGTAAGCGGCGATCAGCAACAGTACCAACACAACCACTACGATGAGCAAAGTTTGTGACGACTTCGATTTTGGTTGTTGGCCTGAATCAGAAACAGCCGTTTGCTCGACAACAGGCAATGGCTCGGGTGCCGCTGTTGAGACAGTGGCACCTGGCGGTACCGCCTGGATCGGTTTTGCCACACGCGATACTGCCTCGCCGGTCTGACCCGAGGCATGGGACGATAAAACCCCCTCTCGTATTCGCATCACGCCTTGCGCAATTTCGGCACCATAACGCGCCTGCAACAGGTAGGTCATCTGTGGATTCTCAACCAACGGGTCGACAATATTTGGGCCAAGTGTCAGCGCAACAAACTGATTTTGGCTCTCGGTCGCATCCACCTGATGCCAAGTCTGCGTGGCTGTCCACTGATTGTCGGCTCCTAAAAACCGACTGTCTTGATTACGTTGCACGCACACCTCATAACTGCAATCTAACGATGCAGCGGGTGTCTCCCAACCCTGAAGGGTTAACAGCCCGTAGCCCGGTATTTGGTTGAGCGCAGGTTTGAGTTCTGGTAAGGTTTTCGTCATTGTTCAGCCACTTGTGCGGTTTTGAACTTAGCGATCATGGCGCCAAGTTCAGCATTCTGTTCGGGTTTGATTTCACGCCCTCCATCATGGCCGGCATTTTCGACGATTAACTGAGCCAGGCCCACCAACCAGTCGCCCATATAAATTCGGGTGTGATCAATCGCTTCATTACCAATCGCCGGCAATTGACCTTGTCCGATACGTGCAGGCGGGGCAAACAGTTTTTGCCCTTTATTGACGCGGCTGTCGGGGCGACTGTCTAGTGGCTGATCGATGTAGCCCAGCCAGGCGATGAAATCTGCCAGAACAGTCTTTGCCGCCAACACCTGTCGGTCAACCAGTTTGTCGCGTTTCGTACCAACCTGTTCTGTGCGACTTACCACTTTGAAGAGATGGTCTTGTAAGTCGACACGTGCGCCAGCAGTCAACACTTCGTCACAGAGCATTTCAGCAACGGCTTTTTGCAAACCAAAATATGTCAATAATTGCTCGTCGCTGGGCACACTACGTAAGTGCTCAAACCAGGCACTCAGCACTAACTTCGCAAAACGGGCGTCACTCCCAATCGGAGCTGACTTTTGTGTGCTTTCAGGTTTTGTCGCGGCATCGCCAAAAAGATCGAGCCCGTCACCTAAACCAAACGGGTCATCACCAAGATTCACAGCAGAGGGCCTGTCAGCGGTGGCTTCAGAGATGCCGTCTTGCGCATCTACCCCTGCGCCCAAATACAGACTTTGCAGTTGACTGTCAGACAGCTGTAACTGTTGTTGAATTTCACCCAGCAACCGAATACGAGGTGTCAACGCTGTCACGACTTGTTGGGCGATCTTGCGCTTGGCCTCGACTTCGCCCATTCCATCCTGATGAAACCATCGCCCTAGCCGATTATCGATCAGCTCATGCAAGACCTCATCGAGCAATTCATTGATGCGCTCAAGCTTGAGTTCGCGGGTCGAGACCTTTGATAAATATTGACTCAAACGCTCAATGCCGCCATCGTTCAGGGTCATCATGGCGTTCCAAGCCTGAGCAGGTTCACCGACATGCGTTGTGATGAGCGGCGCATGAATGAAGGTCTTTTCCATTAACGATAACTGCGATGCCACGGCTTGGGTAATCGATTGCTCTTGTCCACCCTCAACATCCAAAAATGATACCGGGCTGCGGGGCTTTCGGACCAAGAAAGTATTGTTAAATTCAACGCCTTTCGCCCAGTCTTGCATCCAAGAGCGATCACCGAAGCGTTCAAGCATGGTCATCTGTACAAGGTTATTCCACACCGTGTGCAGCATGTCTTCATCTTTAGTTAACGAATCGTTAATCTTGATGTCAAACATCGTCACAGCCCAAATTAAACCGGGGTCGCGCCGTGCGCGCTCTTCAGCGGTCTTGCCTTGTGTTTTATCAATCCATTTTGATAACACTGGGCCAACCTCTGTCACATCAGATTGCTTATGCGAGGCGGTACATACCACCAACACGTTCATCTCTTGCGACTCGGTATAGCGCTCAAATAAATAAGCTACCTTACCGCGCAGCAATAATTGGGCGATCGGATTGCCCACTTGTTCTTTGCTTTGCGCAGCGCTGATATCCGTTAAAGAATCTAAGCCCAAGCGTCCGCGGTAACCTGGAAAATCCAGTAAATCGACATCTTGAAAAATCTTTTGCTGAGGCTGATTGACAAGCGGAAACGTCAACTCGGCGGTGAGTGCGGCGAGCTGCGCCATCGTGACACTTTGCTGCGCACGTGTTTGCCCATCAATCATTGGCAGCACATTGATTGGTAAGTCTTGCGGCCTGCCTAAGCGCTGCAGCATATCAACGTTCATGATGCTATCAGCTTGCGATAACACTCCACTCTCAGCCTTTCGCACCAAGGCTTCAATCGGTGCAAAGACGCGGCTGGGATGCCCAAGCTGGGCTAAGGTTTGCGCCAAACTGAGAAATGCCTGCGTAAGTGCGGCAGCCTGCCCCCATAAGCAGCCAAAGAGCTCAGCACGATCTTCAATGCTGAGATAAGGCGCTAAGTTCACCGCGCGCGGCAAAAACTCTGGCGCTAAGGGGCTAATTGAATTGCCGAAGCTCTCTTTTAAGTACTCCCAAAGCGACACCATGTCATCTTCAGTGACGCCGAGCACACGTTGCCCACGCTTTCGTGTTTCAAGCTCGATTAACTTTCTTTTTGCCGCAGCGGCATCAATCGGATTACCAATTTTTTCAAAATTGAAATCGTTAAAAAAAGAATTGGCTAAGATTTTAACAAGCTCAATTTCTTCAAATAATTTCAAATCTAATGGAAAACCAGCTGGCCCTTGTTTAGCGCGAAAACTAAACCGTGTCACTAAGCCGGTTGCCTCTTTTCCGCCGCCGGGTGGATTGATGTGATTAATAAAATCTAGACGCTGACCATCGACAACCGTTTCAAGCTTGCCGTCTCCACCTGCTGCCAGCGCAGAAATCAAATACGATTTACCCGCTTGAGATAGGCCGAAGAAACCAACGGTTGAGGGTAAGCCTGCCGCCACGCCCAAACTCTTGGCTTGGTTACGTACCCTTCGCAACCGATAGATCAGACCATCCGCTTCGCTATCGACACTGCGCGCGTTACCGCGAACGCGAGTAATCCAGTCAATCGCCTGCCCTGACTCTTGATGAATGGTGGCCCAACCTGCCACTAATTTATCTGCTCGTTGAATAGTCATGCCGATTACCTCACGCTGCCGCTGTCGAGCCAATACTGCGAATCACCCAAGCCCGCATCTACCATCGTGTTGAGTCTGAATTTAATTTTGCTCTTTGAACCCCCTTCTACCGAGGCCAACTCAAAACTCTCGGGGCCCGTACGTTCGCTGCGTTTAAGCGACACTTTTAATACAACCCCTTTCGAAGCGAGCTTTTCGCGCAGCTCTCGATCATCGACACTTAAGGTGTACAAAGGCGAGGCCGGCCACCGTTCAGTTTCGAGTTGCCTAAACCCTAAGCGCATTGAGCCTCGCATTTCGAAGGTCGTATCCGGAAACTCATAATCCTCATTATCAAGATCAATATTTCGAAAAAACAAGTTGGCATCTTTAATCGCGTTATTGTTATCGATCATGCCAATAAAACGGACGGTTGAATAAGGCTTAAACGCAGCCGATCTAAAAAAGAAATTAGGCAAACGTAAACTGCGGCTCAATAAACACAGCATGGCACCAACCGCTGCGGTGCTCTTTGGGTCATCGATACGTCCGTTTTTATGAAAGGGATACCAAGGACCGGTACGATACTGATGCATGGGTAGGATGCGCCCCGCAGGCAGAGCGAGCAGCGAACGCACATATGCCAAGACACCTGGCATACGCGAGGGTCGTCCGGTTAACAGCAACACGTCAGGTTGATAGGCGTAGACCACTTCAGACATCGCCTTTAAGGTCTTGCAGATGTTCATCTCACCGCGCAAAAAAAGCTCATGTAAGCGGCGCAGATTAATCGGTATGCCAATATCGAGAATGCTAAAGCCGATGGCCTGCGTACCACCTGAGCGTTGCACCGCTGTGTTGAGATAGTCCAGCACGTCACGCGTCGGCCGGCTCGCCTCGCTCAGCAGTTCTGACACAAGCCTCGAACCCAGATTACCCGGCTCAAGTGGGTCGTATTTTTCGTACTCTTTAATGATACTCAGGGCTATTGGATATAGCACTTGTAACGCGAATTGCTGCCTAAGCACCGCGACCTGTGCGTCAAGTGACTCACTGCCCATCAATTTTGAGACAAGCGCATCAGGCTCGGCAACACCCGCAGTCGTAAAGGCACTCACAACCGCTGGCAATACGACTGCCCGAATCACATCGAGCACGATGTCATCTCCGGCGATCTTAAAACCATCTCGAAAGCGCTGCTCAGGCAAAATGTAAGCCCCGCCGCCGACATCGCGCCCCGCATTGCCCTCGCCTTTATCCAAAAAGTATTCGTTGATCACCAAATCAGTGGTGCCGCCGCCAATATCAATGGTCGCGATCGAGATGTACGGATCGGACGAACCCGAACGCGGAGGCTGGTCAGGGCGCGCCAAAGCTGCAAAGAACTCTTCAGGACGTCCACCAAAATTATTTTGCGTTTCACTAAACAAATAGACCACTTGTCCGCAAGTCGCCTCATCCCATTGCACATGTACATCAGGAAACGGTGGAAACGCGAGATCTCGTTCTTCTTTTGTGTCAACGCCTGCATCTTCGGGGTGCCAACCCATACTCTTCCAGATCAGCCCAATCGCTTGACGCATGCGCTGTTCAAAGATTTTGCGCTCGGGTTGCGGCATCGCCGGAGGCACGGTCAAAATAATTGAGCGCAAATGACGTGGAACTCTTCCATGACTTTGGCGTAAGCGCTGCGCTGGGCTGTTGATCTGAGCCAGCGCCTGAGCAAGAACTTCAGACAGCATAAATGTCATCAATGCGCTACGCGAGTAGTGCGGATGAAACACTGGCATACGCTCGAAGGGGTCAAGCGTATACAGTGCCTCGCCCATTTCATTAATCAGACGTGAGACAGGTGCCGCTGTTGCATGCGGTTCGGTTTCAGTTTTGACATATGAGGTGTTGAAACGCCATCCTGGCTCATAACTGTCCTGGTCCCACAAGTAGCGTTTAGGGCTCGATAGCCCAGTAGCGCCTTCAGTCCCTCGGCGCAGACTCGCCAAGAGAGACGCCTCACGCCCAATACGGGCAATCGTTGGCCAAAGAAACGCATCATTGCGTCCGCTTTGTACCGAAAAATGATCTTTACCAAACGATGCTTGTGCAAATTCAATGCGGCTTTCAAAGGCCTCGTGATACACGTGTTCAGGATGCGAAAGGTCTCGCAACTCAAGCTCATAACGGCGACGTAAGCCATCATTTTCTTGAGGATGATCTTCAATCAAGATGCCACAGGTTCGTGAGTTGCCAACGTCAAGCACCAGGTCGACTTCAATTGGCTTGTATAGATCGTTGGCTTGGTTAGAGATCACCTTGATCTCGGGCAGCGCTAATTGAGTGCCAAGAAGATGCAGAATATTTAGATAGTGGGCCTGATGATGTAACTCAGCGGTCTCAACCCGAATGTCTTCAGCGTCGCTTTTTAATCTGGGTTTTGCAAGATCGCTGAACAGCTCTTGTAGCCAGGCATTGAGCCATTGTTGATCAAGAAACCAGCCCATTTCATGCGAGCGGTGGGCGAAAGCAAAACTCGTTCCGGCTTTGATATCGTCAGTCGAAGGCCCCATATACGCAGTATCGCTGCGACTTTCGATGACCTTAGTATCAAACGCAAAGGTAATACGGTGAGTATTGCCTGCAGGATCCATCCCTGCAGCAACTTCTGTGATGCGTACGCGCGCCCAATTCGATGGGCCTTCTTCAAAACGTGCCGGTGGACTGAAACGAAAATACGGAACAGGTAACCAGGTGTCAATGAATAAACGTAGCGACTGATCCAGGCTCACATCAAAGCGCGAGGCCACGATTTGCTTTTTGTCGTCGTACGAAAAATGTAGCTTGCCGGTGCGCTCGTCTTCTTGCAACCTGGCTAAGGGGCCCGCGTCGCCCATTCTTGCAAACTCACCCGACTGACCTTTGATCACAAAGGTTGCAGCAAAATCCAGAAACTGAACACCACTACCCATAATAAGCGTGGTCTGTTCTTCGAACGCGTTGATATCTGCAAGCATGAAGTGAGGTCCTGCTATTTAGGTAAGTGTCGCATCGACACAGGAAACGAGGTACCGTTGTCGTACTGTCCTTGACACGCGGCTTGATTACCGGCGCCAGGTGTGCAGGTCACTTTGGGTAGCGCCATGGTGCTGCCATCCGTACATTTGGCAGTACCGCGGTCATTGATTTGCACGGTACGACCTTGCATCTGCGCCCCGACCGAGCCTGTGCACTGTACGCCATCGCCGCGTTTCACCGTGACACGCCCTTGCCCATTACCTTGGCTGAAGTCGTACTCAAGGCGAACGGGTTTGCCGGTGGCAGCGTCTTGTATACCCGCCCCAGCGCTCCATGAGCCCTCAAGAAAACGCGTCGAACCGCTATTGAGCGCAGAATCGGGTATCAACATTGGATTGCCCTGTTGCCCGGTAGCTCCAGCCCCAGGTACTTGATTGTTTGGATTAGGCGTTGGAGAAGTGGCAATAGGCGTCGCGGTATTGGTACCGTTGGCGGCATTAGATTGTGGCGTAGTCGTGTTCAGCTCAGGCCGGCTATTTTCAGTCTGACGACCCGTTTCGAGCGGCAAGTTTGGTGGCGTGCTTAACAACCCTTGAGGGTTCGTGACCGGTAAAGAGCCCGAGGCCTCAGGCACAGCAGACGGATTGGGGCGCAGCTCTTTCAAAGTATTGGCTGGGTCAACAAGTGCGGGGGGTGGCGCAACACCCGGGTTCAAGTTTGGCCCAACACCCGGGTTCGAGTTTGGCCCACCGTTGGTAATGATGGTTGTACTGTCTGTTTGAACACCGACACCACCTGGCACCCCAACGCGCCGTTCAGGCAACACCTCGGGTTTATTTGTCGGGCTTGTGGGTATCGAAGGCGTGCCAGTTGGGCGTTGAGGTGTCACCGCGTTGTCAGGTGCAAGCTGCAGGTGCTCGAGCAACGGAACCGCCTGCACTAGCCAGGGTGGCGCGCCACAGCTGCGTAACAGCAACAGCAATAACATTAACAGCAGTAGCAAAAGTAGCAGCCACCACCACCAAGCGCGACGTTTTGTTGGAACCAGCGGCTGAGCTACACCAGGAGCCGGGACAACGGGTCGTAACTTTACGAAGGGATCAGTGGGCAGCGATGCACCCTGCGCATTGAAGCCCCAAAACGTCACCACGGGCTTACCGTTTACCAAAAAAATGAAATCTGAATCTGGAAAGATAAATACCTTGTCCAGCAAAGGCAGCGCTGTTTTCTTTTCACGTGTTGCGTGGTCGGTACGTGCTTCGGTGCTGGCCATTTGGCGCACCGCTTCGTCGAGTTTACGTTGAGCCGCGTCTAGCATAATGAGGGCGTGCTCGCGCTCTTCAGATGTAGCAGCTGACCACGGTATGACATCGCCGCTCTCGGGCGCATACCAGTCAATCACACTTCCTTGTTCGTTGCGCTGAGGTAGCGCCAGACAATTCGCTACGTCAGCACCGGCTTTCAGCCGTACCGCTTCTCTGAGTTGAAAAGCGACTGCATAAATAGGCTGTCCAGCCTCGCCAATCGCGCTGTAATTTTGGGGATTACCGCTAACAAGTCGTTGACCAGCCATTACAGATCAAACCTTATCTAGGGATTGGACAATTGCGCACTTTTAATCGGCCTAGCCTGTCGTCTTTACTTGTCAGACTAAAGGAATGATAAATTATGATCGAATAGGTAAGGATTTTACACAGTCGGCGTAAAGTTTTGTTTGATGGTGCTCTTGGTAGCGGTTGCGCAATATTCCTTTGAGCAACGGACTAGTAAGCCAGCCGATTGATTGTCAGTTGTATCAAAAACCTGCTGTGACGATAGCTAAACTTAACTTTGCTACCGATGCGACGGGTTGCGTCAAGATCACGCACGGGCCTAACTACCCGTCAGCGGCTGGCTTGGCAAAATTGACAGGGCTGAAGGATTTAATTAGACCGGTGATGTTGGTGGGCAATGAGCGAGCCAGTGCCGGGCAATATCCTCGCGTCGTGCAAACCACACGGGTAGCTGCTTTAGGGCGAGAATTAGATTCTGCAGGCCAGCAATACGCCCAGGACGCCCAATGATTCTGGTGTGTAACCCAATCGTGAGCATCCTCGGTGCGTCAGCGCCCTCGTCGATCAAGGCACGCACGGCATCCATCGTGTAGTCACAAAAATGCTGACCCAGCACCAGATCGTGGTTCACAAAAAACCGCATGTCGTTGGTATCAAAACCGTAGGGTAAGACCAAGTGCTGCTGACCCGCTACGTTTAAGTAATACGGCAAATCATCGTTATACGCGTCGCTGTCATACAAAAACCCGCCGTGCTCAACCAGCAAGGCACGTGTATTCACCGAGGCCGATGACTTGGTATGCCAACCCACCGGCGCTTTGCCGCCGAGTTCGATAAACGTCTTGACGCATTTCGCAATCAAGCGACGCTCATCCTCAAGCGCCATACCCGCATGGGCTTCCCAGCGCCAACCGTGGCAGCATAATTCGTCACCGCGCGCCACAGCTTTTTCAACGACCCAAGGTGTTGCCAGCAACCCGCGTGCGCAGGCGTTTAGGGTGATTGGGATACCGGCTTGTTCAAAGGCTTTCATGATGCGCCAGTAGCCAGCGCGGGAACCATATTCAAAGTGGCTTTCCATACACAAATCAGGCGCGCCTTCGATACGATTGCGTACCTCGTGCGTATCTTCGTTGTACGCATCACCCGAGGTCACTGAAAACTCTGCGCCCTCTTCTATATTTAAAACAAACGAGATGGCGAGTGGCGCATGGCCCGGCCATTTAACGTTAGGGGCTGTAGGGCCGTAGCCGTAAAAGTCTCTCATTGCCAATCCTGAAGATAATTCTGTTGTGTCGGTGCCGCAATCATTATTTAGACTCTTGCATATTCCTGCTGCTCCGGTCCCACAATTATCGGTTTGATCCTTGTACATATTCTTGCTGCGTCTGCGCCAAAATCATTGGCGAGTTCATCTTCAGATTCAACACCTTTTGAACTTCAAAGCCAAACTGCAAGACTCGCAGGTCTCCATAGCGTGGGCCAACAATCTGCAAACCAAGCGGCAAGCCATTTTTACCGAAGCCACAAGGCACAGATAAAGCAGGCGCGTCACAATAATTAAATAACGGGGTAAAGGGAGCGTGCCCGCGTGCGGTGGCCGGCCGACCACCAATCATGTTCGGCGGCGCGCCCTCGCATGCCCAGGGCTCAACTGGTACCGTTGGGCAAAGCAGCAAGTCGTAAGAATCAAAGTAGGTGTTAAAGGCCTCGCGTAACTTATTACGTTGCAAAGACAAGCCGGCAATCATTGGGCCCGTTGCCTTTTGCCCTGCTTCGATTTGCACCGCGATATCTGGATCAAAGATCTGTGGGGCCTCTTGATACGCTTGCCCAAACAATGCCGCCAAGCCCGCTTGTTGCTGCGCCAATAAGGGGTATTCATTGGTCTTGGGAGGCCAGGTTGGATGCGACATGTCGATCTTCCAGCCTGTACGCCTTAATTGTTGGATGGCAGCATCGATGGCCAACGCCACGTCATCATCAATTGCAAAGCCACAGCCTAAATCCATCGAAAAGCCAATTCTGAGCGTTTGATCCGACTGGGCGTTCAGTGCTGCTGTAAAAGGTTGTGGCGCGACCATCGCCATCGGTAAAGGGTGCGAGAGCGGATCGTTTGGATGGTGTTCGACTAAAGCATCGAGCATCAAGGCGCAGTCCTGCACATCACGTGCGGCCACACCAATCGTTGAGAGGTCGTGGCTCGGATCCGGAAACCCCCAAGGGTTTGGAATCAAGCCAAGGGTGCACTTAAAGCCCACGAGTCCGGTG
>JBAWWV010000088.1:0-13513 GCA_037146575.1 Alcaligenaceae bacterium
GCAGGAGGTCGGTTGAGAGTGACGGTGGCAATGTTCTCAGCGATTGAGACGGTGGTTGTTTCTAAGGTCATAGGGTGCTCCGGTGCTTGTTATTTGAAATTGATCATCATGAGGTCTCTAGCGCTTACTCAACGGTGATGGTGGCGTTAGCCGATTCGGTGAGTTGCCTTAGGCGCGTACTTTCATTTGTTAAAAACACTTTAAATTGTTCTTGATTTTTATTTTCAATGGTTAAACCTGTTTTGGCGATCAGCGCGTGTACCTCTGAGTCGGCGATTGCAGCTTCGATATCTTTAAAAATAAAGTCTTGCAAGGATTGAGGCGTTGCACTGGGTACAAAAAAGCCAAACCACCCGCCAAACACTAAATCTACACCTAGTTCGCGAAAGGTTGGTACCTCTGGGGCGCTGGGGTGTCGTTGGGCTGACGCAATCGCGATGGCACGAAGCTTGCCAGTCGTGACGTTACCCAATGCTGATGTGCCATCAAAGATCCCGTGTACTTGGCCGCCCAACAGGTCATTCATTGCGGGTGAGGTCCCTTTGTAAGGGATATGGGTAATTTGTACTGAAGCGGCTTTGGCAAAAAGTTCAGCCGCAACATGAGGACTTGAGCCATTGCCTGAAGAGGCAAGTATTAGCGCACCCGGTTTTTCGCGCGCCATTTTCAAAACATCTGCCAAATCGCTGACAGGCAATTTGGCATTGATGACCAGCATATTTGACGAAGTGCCAATCAGTAAGAGAGGTGTGAGCAAGGCGGGGTCGTAAGGTAGGCTCTTGCGTAAGACGGGGTTCGACGTAAAACCGTAGCCGGTCAGAAGCAGAGTGTAGCCATCTGGCGTGGCTCGGCTGACTTGTTGAGTGCCTATGACTGTGCCCCCTCCAGCACGGTTGTCAACCACTACGGTCTGCTCCCATTTTTGTGAGAGCTTCATGCCAATCGCTCGCGCAAACACGTCGGTGACACCACCCGCTGTATAAGGCACGACGATCGTCACTGGCTTAATAGGATACACAGCACCCTTCGCAGCGTTTGACGCTGCTAACCAACCTAACAGTGCAAAAGTCAGTGCGCGACAAAGTGTTCTCATGGGTTGTGTCAGATGCCGGATGGTCGGTTGCTTGAGATGGTTCGGTGAGAGTCTTACGCTAGTTTGCAGTCGCACGCGACTGATCGATTATTTTCTTCCATTTAGCAGACTCAGAGCGAATCAGGGCATCCATCGCCTCGGGGCTGCTGCCTTTTTCGGTTGCGCCGTTTTGAGCAAACTGTTCGCGTACTGCTGGCAGCTTTAGCACGATATTGATTTCACGATTCAGTCGCTCGATGATGGGTCGAGGCGTACCTGCAGGTGCTGTGATGTAGTTGACAGGGGCTGCGGCAAAGCCAGACAAGGTATCAGCGATGGGCGGCAGATCTGGCAATATCGGGTTACGTTCAAGCGTTGAGATTGCTAGTGCCTTAACGTTATTTGCCTTAATTTGTGGCAGATAAACAGATACTGTGTCTATGGTCATTTGAATCGATCCGCCCAACACTTCAGTGATCGCAGCCCCTGAACCTTTATACGGAACATGTACGATATCGATACCCGCCATCGACTTAAACAGTTCGCCCGCAAGGTGACTTGACGAACCAATACCCGAGCTAGCAAAGTTAATGGTGCCGGGCTTGGCTTTAGCCAGCGCGATTAATTCTGCCACCGAATTGACGGGCAAGTTTTTATTCACAACCAAGACGTTACTGCCCTCAATCACTTGCGACACTGAGGCAAAACTATTGAGTGCATCGTAGGGCATTTTATCCATCAGATGCGGATTGGTCATCTGTTGACCGGGTGTGGCGTACAGCAGGGTATAACCGTCAGGTGCCGCATTGGCTACGATATTGGCGCCGAGAGTACCGCCCGCCCCGGGTTTGTAGTCAATGATGATGGGTTGGCCGAGTCGTTGCGCAAGGGGTTCGGAAATGATGCGCGCGTTGTTGTCGGCTCCGCCGCCCGCCGCAAACGGTAAGACTAGGCGGATAGGCTTGTTGGGGTAGGGCGACTGCTGTGCTTGTGCCGTCGCAGAGAAGGCCAGCCAGCCAGCTAAGGCCAAGGCTACCAGCAAGGTCAATAATGCCGTTGCAAGGCGGCGCCCCAGCGGCCGCGCAACCCAAAAAAAACCGAATGGGCGCATGAGGTCTGTCTCCGTGTATGCCAAGCCCTGATAGTCATTCAAACACTTTCTGACAATCAGTCAAAGATTTGGCTTTTTTGTATTTGGAGTAATGATACCGTCAAAGCACGTTCATGCGCGCCCAATTGCAGATGATATTTTTGCAAAAAAAAACTCTTACACAGCAATTCTGCATAAGAGTTTTTGGTGCCAATGGACGGAATCGAACTGTCGACCTTCTCATTACGAATGAGCTGCTCTACCAACTGAGCTACACCGGCTTGGGCAAAAATTATATCAGAGCTCGCGGAATGTTGAGCGTAGCGAGACTTAGACTGTCTTTTTGTTGCCTTCTAGCGCTTCTTGCAACCGTTCTTCGAGCGCTTCGAGCGGCAGGGGCTTGTAAAACGCATAGCCTTGAAAAGACCGGCAACCAGCTTGTACCAGCAGATCTAGCTGCTCTTTAGTTTCTACGCCCTCAGTGATGACCGTCAAACCAAGTGCCTGGCCTAAATTAATAGTGGCCTGAACGATGCTCGCGCTTGTGGGGTTGGTCGTGATATCCGAGATAAACGACTGATCAATTTTTAGTTCATCAAACGGTAAGTTTTTCAGGTAAGACAGTGATGAAAAACCCGTGCCAAAGTCATCGAGTGAAAAGCGTATACCGTATTGTTTTAACAACCGCATTTTTTCTATTGCATGATTCGATTGTGTCAGCGACAGACTTTCTGTAATCTCAAGCGTTAAAAGTTTTGGATTAGCTCCAGTTTTTTTTAGTTTGGCGAGTAAGTCGGTGACAAAATCGACATCTTGAAGCTGCATAATGCTGATATTGATCGACAGGCGACAGGCCATCAATGCTGGTCGAGTCGCCCAACGTACCAACTGCAGGCAGGCTTGAGTGATTACCCACTTGCCAATTTGCGTAATCAAGTTCGACGATTCTGCTAGCGGAATAAACGTGTCAGGCAGTAACAACCCAAGTGTGGGATGTTGCAGTCGTATTAACGCTTCAACCCCTTTAATGATGCCATGCTGATCGACCTGCGGCTGAAAATAAAGTACAAACCAGTTTTGTTCTAGAGCCTTGTGCAAAATCTCTAAGCGTGAATTCTTTTCAACGTTAGCCCGTTGCATATCTTCATCAAAGAATTGCAGGCGATTGCGTCCCATCGCCTTGGCTTGGTACATCGCCAGATCGGCATCTGTGACGATGTCTTCAAGAGTGCGTGATTGATCCCCTGAAAAAAGCGTAATTCCGATACTAAAGGTGCCGGCCCAACCGTGATCAACCTGCTCTTGTGGTGTAGAAAATGATGACAGTATTCGCTTTGCTATCGCCTCGGTGATGAACGAGGCGGTCGCAAGATCCTTTCCTAGGTTGTCTAATAAAATAATATACTCATCGCCGCCTATCCGTGAAATCGTATCCCCGACGCGAATGCACAGGGAGAGTTGTTTAGCAACGCTTTGCAATACCAAATCACCGGTGGCGTGGCCTTGACGATCGTTGACCAGTTTAAAGTGATCCAGATCAATATAAAGAAGTGCGCCGTGTTGTTCAGAACGAACGTTACCCAGTAGTGCTTGACGTAAGCGATCATAAAACAGGCGACGATTGGGTAGGCCTGTTAGTGGATCAAGAAACGCCAAATCATAAATCTGCTGTTCGGCAATCTTTCTCTTAGTAATGTCGCGTTGAATCGATACCCAATGCGTAAATTGACCGGTTGAATTTGGAAGTGGAAAGATATTTAATTCTTGCCAAAATATCTCACCATTTTTTTTATAGTTCAACACCTCTTCTCGAATCGGTTGCCACGCGACTAAGCCTTGTCGAATGCGCGCTAACGTAGCCAGATCTGTCAGAGGGCCCTGTAAGATTCTCGGGTTCTTGCCAATGATGTCTTCTTGGCTGTAACCCGAGTGTTTCGAAAAGGTTTCGTTCGCATAAATGATTTTGGGACCAGGCTGATCGATAGACTCTGCGAGACTGATCAAAATTGAATCATTTGAGTGCTCAATGATCCGATTGGCCACATTTCGCGATAGCACCGAACTTTGATCTAATCGACCGTTTGATGGAAACTCAGAATCCAATGTGTCCACAGCTGCCTGCTAGTCAATTGAAGCTAGTTAACTCTATTGCCGCGAGTATGGGTTGATATTAAGCGATTTTGAGTGCTTTATTGTTTTAGCTGAAAAATGCAATTGTTCTATTTTGTAGCTTTAGGCACTGCACTTGGATCTTTGGAGGCGACGGCACCTCTGACTTCGATTTTGATGCGGTCAAGAACGACCCCTGAGTCATCGAGCAAGGCGATCTCGTGCTGCCCAGGCCAAGGTCGCCAAGTCGTGTTGTTGCCGCCGGTTAAAGATTTGTCATTGATCACCCAGTGCAATGTGTGTTGAGCACCAAACTGCTCAGCCTTGAGTGCAACGAGTTGGGCAGAGCTGGGTATGTCCGGATCAAGTGCCAAAATCGTACCGTGGGTGGGGGTCGCGATTTTCGCCTGGTTTTGAAGGGCGAGCTGCGATTCGAGCGGTGAGTCGAAGCGATTCAGGGTGAAGAGCGCCTGTTCGGTACCTTGGATAAACCACTCTCGATAGGGCGCTTCAAGGTGGTTGCCGGTTTCGTTGGTGAGCTCAACGGCTTGTTGAATGACGCCAAAGGGTGATGGTGGTGGTGCGCTAGACTTTTCACGATGCAGATACGACATCACCGCTGCCCAAACGGGTGCGGCGCCGGTTGTGCCGCTGACATCCCACATCGGGGTGCCGTTGGCATTACCCACCCACACGCCGACGGTGTAATGCTCTGAGTAACCTAACGCCCAGTTGTCGCGCATATCTTTACTCGTACCCGTTTTTACTGCGCTCCAAAAGCGAGTGGTTAAGACGCTGTCCGTGCCAAAGGTGCCGGCCCGCGCGTAGGGATCGCTTAAAATATCGCTCACAATAAAGGCAGCGCGCGGGTCTAGTGCTTGAACTGCTTGAGTCTGAGTCTGTGCTTGATGAGTCAGACCATCATGAGGGTTTGGTCTAGCGCGATCGGTGCTTCGCTCGACAAGGCCTGAGCTAAGTGGCGCAGTGACTGGCGTATAGCGCCCCGAGTTTGCCAGCGTTCGATAGGCATTACTTAAACTGAGTAGCGACACCTCTGCGCTTCCAAGCGCGAGGCTATAACCGTAATAATCACCTGATTGTTTCAAAGGTAAGCCAATGCGCTTTAACTGTTGCGCGAAGGCGTCTGGGGTGACCACCATCAGGGTACGTACCGCTGGTAAGTTCAGTGAGGCGGCCAAGGCGGTGCGCGCTGAGACCCAGCCTTTGAAACTGCGGTCATAGTTTTGAGGAATATAAAGACCCGCTCCGGTTTGTAGCTGTGCACTCGAATCATCTAGCAAACTCGCGGCTGTTAAGCGTTGCTCTGCAATGGCTTGGGCATACAGAAAGGGCTTTAAGGTCGACCCGGGTTGTCGTAGGGCGAGCACCGTATCAACGTTTTCGGCTTTGCTTAACGTGCCTGACGACCCTACCCAGGCCAAGATCTCGCCCGTTTTATTGTTTAATACGATTACGCCTCCATCTTCTACGTGGCGTTTTCGTAACTCACGCAATTGAACTTGCAACGACTGAGTAGAAAAACGTTGAAGCGAGGCGTCTAAGGTCGTTTTGATTGTGGTACCTAAGGGGGCGCTGGTCGATTTCGTCTTTGGGGCCTCTGCGACGGGTGACTGTCTCTGACGTGCCCTAGCGGTGTTGAGTGGCTCAGCGCTACCGACAGCAGTATTTAAGTCTTGCGCAGCTTCGTGCTGAGTTTGAAGCTGTTGCCGCCATTGCGCAACGCTATAGCGGGCAAATTGTGGTGCGATACCTGCGCTTGGTTCAAAGGCCTTGCGCTGCAGCGCTTGATCCACGCTGCGCTCAAGTCCGTCACATACTGTCGCAGGCGCGTTTGCTTCGATTGAACGGAGTACGCCGCAAGCGCGTCGGGCGATCTCAGAAGGTGCTGCATTCGGGCCGCGTACCAGTGCAGCTGCGATTGCGGCCTCTTGGTCATCTAAGCCTTGTGCTGCCTTGCCAAATAATGTTTGACTCAATGCGTCAATGCCAACAGTTTCACCCCGAAAGGGCACAAGATTCAGATAAGCCTCAAGAATCTGGTCTTTGCGCCATTTCAGTTCAAGCCATTCTGCAGTAACAGACTGTTCGATTTTTTTTGTGAAAGCGCGACCGGCTTTTTTGCTTTTTAAGTCTTCGTCCAACAAGCCGACTAATTGCATGGTCAGAGTCGAAGCCCCACGGGTTTTTTGATTCCAAAGGTTACCCCACGCGGCAGAAGACACCGCACGCCAGTCAACGCCGCTATGCTCATAAAAACGCTTGTCTTCGCTAAGTACAATTGCCTGACGAAAAGCTGGCGATATTGCCTCAAGTGAAATCCATTGTCCTCTACGCACATCGCGATTCGTGCGCAGGCGATGAATCAGTTCACCATGACGATCTAAGACACGTATGTCTGAGGGTTCGTGCGCGGCTTTGACTTCAGCAAATGATGGCAGCCCTTCAGCAAACGCATGGCTAGTCAGTAAGCCAAGACTGACTATTGCTTGACAGAGCAAGCGACTGATTAGGCGTCCAAGCGAACGTTGTGAATTCATCGCACGACGACGGGCGAGTTTGGCGTCTCACCAAACATTTCGGGGGCGTACATCGCTTCCACGCGCGAGGGCGGTAAAGAGAATGTGCCAACGCTATTTAAACGAATCGTATATTGAAGTTTAGAAATGCCGGCGGGCATATATTCGTAATACGCTCGTAGCGCTTCGAGACTGCGCTCTTGGTACGCAAGCCAGGCGTTTGTTTCTTGCTGTTCGCCCTTGGTGGCAATTTGCGAGTCGCGCCCCAAGCCGCTACCAAGAATGGTGGCGCCGGCTGGGATCGAATCGGTTAAGGCCACCCACGTCATCGCGCTTGACGCGTTGATTTCAAGCGTGACGCGTAAGATATCTCCGCGGCTAAAGGTACCAGGCGGCAGAGTTTTGTCGGCCTGCTCAATCGGGCTAACCGAGCGTTTGATTTGAAAGCCAGCAAAGCGAGGCGCTGTGAGCGGGATCGCAGCCAGCGATTGCACCCCAACCCAAGGTCGCCCCGTGCCTACTGGCGTGATGTTCAGCATTTCTGCCTGCTCACCAACGGGCCAGGCAAGCAGCATGCTGGCCGAGGTGTCGATCGATAAATCTGCGACTGACAGAGTCTGACCCAGGCTGGCGCCAACCTTGCCTGTGACGGGGGTACCCTCACGAACTTTGGCAAACTGTTCGAGCGCCAAGCTACCCCAAAGGTTAGCAGTGGTCGTAGACCAGGCCCCTTTTTGCTGGCGCGAGATGAGCCCTGTGATTAAGCGCCCTGAATCATTTCTCCATGCTGAATCCGTTAAGGTCAACAGCAATAAGCGCGCTGCATTGACGTCACCGTTTTGCATCAGCCACCACCAGGCATCGTCGCGCTCAGTGCTAAAGCCGACGCGCGAACCTTGAAATACTAAGCGACTGCGCAAGACTTGATTCGCTTGCGCGCGATGCTGCTCACGGCCTCTTAGATTAGGCATGCGATTCAGTATGTTGAGCCAGTCAATGACCGCGTGCGTTGGCCATCTTTTTGGCGTGAGCTCGATCGACTCAAGCATCTTAGGCTGAGCCCGCCCATAACGAGATAGCGCTTCAAGCGCTGCAAGCTTTCGCACATCGAGATCAGATTGATTGCTCCAAGATTGACGCTCGATTTTCCCTTGGACAAAATCGCTTAATCCTTCGAGCATGGGCGCAGCCAAATTTGGTGGAATCCCAAAGTTAGAATCGAGCGTGTTGGCCTCGGCTGCAGCGCTTAGTAAGTAAGCGGTTAACGTATCGCTACCGCGGTTACTGTCACCTGCGCGAGTCGGAAAGTAAGTCGCCAGACCATCTTTATCTAGATAGCCCGGTAGTTGCGTCAGCAGCTCAGCCCAAAGGGCTTGGTCTCGCATCCCCAGTGCCTTGCTCGTGCTTTGTTCAAGACATGAAAAAGGGTATTTGGCTAGCCATGCTCGTACGCTTGGAAGCCCTTGGGTCAAACTACCACTGAACGACAGTTTGATTCCGCCACGCTGCGCGAGCGCATCGCTTGGTGCTTTCACCTCAAGTGCGTAGGGTCCATCGAGCTGCACTAAAGTTGCTTGTTGCACAGTTACCGGTACGGCAGGGGTCACGCGTTGGTTCACTTTTAGCGTATCTTGAATCTGACTAACCGAGTCCTTCGCGCGAAGCTGCCAAGCAAACGCCTCTAAAATTGGCTGCACGGTTTGACTAGCCACAGTCACCGACCAGCTGACTTGGCCGGCTGAGCGTGGCTCGAGCTCTATTGACTGAGCCGGCAAGCTTAGAGTCTGATGGTTTGCCTCGACAACTAATTTCATAAGCTTGTCGGTGGTATTGCGCAACGTGACTTGAGCTTGATACTGGTCCCCTTCGCGTACCAAGGGCGGCAAGCCGCTGATGATTTGTAAATCTTGGGTGCTTTGGATAGTGGTTTTCCCAGTCCCAAATAAGCCAGTCGATAAATCCGCGATTGCCACAATCTCAAAGGTCGTTAACGCATCATTCAAAGGCACTGTCACTTGCGCTTGACCCTTTTCATCAAGAACAATTTTTGGATTCCATAGCAATAAGGTATCTAAGAGCTCGCGGGTCGAATGACGCCCACCACCACCGCCCGCGGGCACCGCTTTACGACCATAGTGACGGCGTCCAACGATTTCCATCTGTGCCGTTGAAGTCGCCACACCCCATGCACGAGGCACAAGCATCGCCTCAAGCAAATTCCAGCTCTTGTTTGGCATGAGTTCAAGCAATGCCTGATCGACGGCCGCTAGAGCAATTTCAGCGTGTGCTGCCGGTTGTCGATTAGGTAGAGTCACCGTAACGGTGACTTGTGCTTGATCGCGTACTGGGTAACTGGTGCGATCGGTTTCAACCTTAACGTTTAAGCGATGAGCGGCATCTCCGACTTGTATCGAGCCCAGACCAAAACGGTAAGTGGGCTTACTTAAGTCAATCATCGAGGTTGGCGCAACAAACTCGTTGTTGTCTGGGTTTGAATAGTCTGCCCACCACTTGGTGGGTGCGCGATAGCCCCAAGTAAAAAAGCTATACCAGGGCACTATGCGTAAGCGGCCTCGTAAGGCGAGCACACTGACATAAACGTTGGGGCTCCAGCCTGCTTTGACCTCGACTGAGATGGTTGGATCATCGCCCTTGAGTTCGACCACGCGTGTCTCTAAGATGCCTTCTCGCTCAATCGCCACGAGTGCGGTTGCTTGACGAAAGGGCATGCGTACTTGAAATTTTGCAGTCTCTCCTGGTTGATATGTTTTTTTCTCGGGCAGGACATCCATTCGGTCGTGATCATCAGCGCCAAACCAGATTTCCCCTTGGTGGGTCACGTACACCGAGGTCGCGGCTTGAATTTGGTTGCCTGCAGTATCGCGAGCGGTGACAATCAACTCAACCTCGCCCGCTTGGTCAAGCTTGGCGTTACACGTCAGTAAGCCACGCGAATCGCTTGTACCACGGCACACAGTGCCTAGGTCTTTGGTGATGGTTTGGTTGTCATAGCTGTAAAAACCGCCCACCATACGTTTGCGTGTTGACTCAACACGACGCGAAATCGCAGTGACTTCGAGTGCGATTTTTGGCTGCGCTTGACCTGCTAGATCAAGCGCTAACGCCTGTAACTTAAGCGTCTCGCCAACTGAAACCCAACTCTCTGTCTTGATACCTGCGACGATCTGGGCTGGCCACAGCGTTTGAGCCTTTCGGATGGTTTGTACTTCACCACTGGGATCTGCATAAGTTGCCTCGAGCAGTAACTCTTTGACCTCTTTAGTTGTAGGAATCGACTCGATCGTTAGCTTGCCATTACCCAGTTTATCTAGCGTAAGTGGCAGTTTGTTCGCAACCAGGCGCTGGCCTTGTTGTGATTCTGAAGCCTGAGCGGGCGCCCCGGCGACAGACTGCAGACCCCTTGGAGTTTTAAAGATGAAATCTTCGTGGCTGGCGAAACTCAGCGCCTTATCGCGCACTAGAGCAGACACTTGTACGGGCAGGTTCGCTGCTGCTCCACCTGACACATACCCAACCTGTACATCGATTGGTAGTTTTTGTATGCGCACAAGTGGTGCGCTAGTATCGGGTTTGATCTGTCCGCTGAAGATGGGCAGTCGAAACTCTTCGACTCTGAATTCGCCAGACTCTTGAATTTCATTTTTATCGATCATTGCTACCTTATAGAGCCCCAATTTTGCATTGCGAGGAACTGTAAAGGTGGTTTGAGCCGATTGGCCCCCTGTCGCGCTTGTTGACCACAGCACTTCATTTTTATACTCTTGACCGCTCCCAACATGGGTGATGGAGTAAGACGAGGGCGGCTTCGCAACGCGGTCAAAACCGTGACTGGTTTCGGCGCGCAAGATATGCTTCATGGATACTGCGTCACCAGCGCGTACCAGGGTCCGGTCAAAGATCGTGTGCGCGCGTCGGTCTGGCGTTATGTCTTGACTTGTTGGTACGTTAAAACGCCAGGGTTCAATTCCTTTGTCCCAGTTGGTCCAAGTAAAAGCAATATCCTCAATAAGAGCTGCGTTGCGTGCCAATGACTGTGGTTGTGGTGCACGTGCGCTAACAAAATACGCTCGCAGGTATTCGTTACTTTTATTACATAAGGGTGCTTGGGGTGAGATGCCTTTAAAGGTCGCAATGCCGGTTGAATCGGTAACAGCCTGAGCCAGCGCACGTCCGTGGCAATCAGAGATTTGCACGCTTGCACCTGCAACGGGCAGGCCTTGATCTAAAGTAGTCACCCAAGCAACTGAGTTTTCGCGACCTAGCTTAAAGTGCACCCCTAGGTTCGTCACCAAGGCCGAGGTGCGCACATACATCGTGCGTGCCTCACCATATCGTTCATCAAGCAAACTCTGGCCCAGTTGCTGAGACGCAATTTCTACAACATGAAAGCCTGAAGTCAGCGGCACCCCAATGACTTCGAACGGGCGTTTATCGGTAGCAGCTTGAGCGGGTAACTCTAACTGGGTGGTCGAGTCGATTTGTGAGATCAAAGAAATACTGCGTGTTTCAACTTCATTTTCTCTCTCTTTATACACAACGGGTGGTAGCGGTGACTTGGCGTCTTGCTGCGCTTGCTTGCGATCAACCCATCCCGAGTTGTAAGTTAACGTCTTGCGATACCAAGCAATGATGTCGGCATCTGAATTTAGGCGCAAATCAGTGACCTTTCCGCGCTTTTGTGTCACAGGTAGCTCTTTGACATTGAGGTGCGCTTCGACGTTGCGTACCGTTAACGGCAAGATGCCAACGCCTTGTTTCTCAGCAAGGCGCTCGATCACACCAAAGGGTGCGGCCGCAAATTTAGCTAAAGCAGGCATTGCTCCTGTTGTGACTTTGAACGGAAACGAAGTCGCATTGCTCAATAGTCGCTCTGAGTCGTCTTTAAGGGACCGAGGCAGTTCGATCATGAATTCGGTGTTTTCTGGCAATACCCCAGAAAACTGTACTGCCGTGGCGTACTCTGGTGATTGCGTATCAGCCATGCTGGTGCCCGAGTCGTCGACCAGTATGGCTGGATATGTCGTGGTGCCAGACGTTAAGCGGATGCTTTTGAGTGACGACGCAGATACAGGCGCATTAAAATTGAGGGTCAGAGGCAATATAGGTATACAGCCGCTACGCGCGTTTTCACGCTCGCAAGTAAAATTTGCGCTAAAGGGTTCGCGAACGGTGAAGTCTAAACGTTGTTCAGTTGTCGTCTTTATTTCTGACCCAGACTTGACCGCACTGGCGATACCTCGCCCGTATACAAGTTGAATTTTTGCAGAGGCTGGTAAACGGCGATTGCAGGCGAGCGTGACGACACTCAAGGGTTCGCGGTTGGCTTCGTGCTGAAGATAGCTTGCTTGAATGATGGCATCGCGTTCAGGCCCAGAGATCAAGCGAACCGATACGCGTTCACCTAAACCCTCGACGGCGCACCACACCTGAGTACGGATACTGGCAAGGGTGGCAGGCCCCGTGAGTCTTAGCACAAAGATTTGATCTTCAACAATTGGGCCATAACGCCCAGGCTGTGCGCGTTCAATGATCGGCCCGCCTGTGTTAAAGCTGTATTGGGCATCGCCTTGAATTGAGCCACCTAAAAAGCCTGAAGCCTGCGCCGTGAGTTCGGCTTGGCAGACGACCCCTGCCGGAACCTCATTGACAAAGTCATACGCCCAGCTACGTTCATTGAGCCATCGACCCGAGCCTTCGGCTGCACTCTTGAGCGAACACTGCACCTCAACCGGGGCTGGTAATTTAGCTTCACCATACGTGACCACAGCACGATCAAAGTCAACCACAATTTGTCGTACATTGCTCGTTGTGCCTTGCGGTGAAAATCGGGTAATCGTTGCCGCTTGCGACAGGCTTGCAAAGCCCAAAAGTATGACAAAGGCAAGAAATTTGATAGTGTTCATCATCTGTAGTCTTTTAGTGAATCGCGTATTAAGACGTGTATCTAGCCGTTGCTGCAGCATAAACCGATTTGACCGTAATATGGGCAAGAGTTGAACCCCTTAGGCGGCGTGAGACCTCAGCGATTGGCGGCTTTCTGTCAAAAACTGGGATATGAGCAACGGTATCAAAAATAGCGGTAAAGTAGGTCGTTGCGGCTAATCCCGTCGATCAGATCACTAAAACAGGGCGCCAGCGACGCGCCTCTCAGAGACTACTTATATGACAGCTTCAATGCACTGTTTTAACGCCACCGAACGCATTAGTTTTGGTGAGCCAGCCGTTGCGGCCGTGATTAAAGAACTCGACCGTACGGCAAGCCAACGTGTGTTTGTACTCGGCAGTCGGTCTGTCGCGGCGACACCGTCTTATCGAGCGATTGTTCAGGCGCTTGGCGAGCGCTGTGTCGGTCAGTTCACAGGGATTACGGCCCATGTGCCTCAATCCTGTGTATTAGAAGGTGCACAGGCGGTACGTGCAGCCCGCGCCGATGTGTTGCTCGCGATTGGCGGTGGGTCGGTGATTGATGCAACCAAGGTCATGCTGGTAGCCCTCAAAAAAGATTTGTCGACGCCAGCCCAGTTGCACGAGGCGGCAGTCTTTGCGGCAACCGACGGTAGTGTCCGCCCGCCCGACGCCGCAGAGTGGTTACGAATGATTGCCGTACCCACGACGCTTTCAGCAGCCGAATTTACTTGGTTTGCAGGATGCTCAGATACAGACGCGGGGGTGAAAGAGATATTT
>JBAWWV010000089.1:0-13446 GCA_037146575.1 Alcaligenaceae bacterium
ACGGTGGCCTCGGTGATCAGCCCGGCGGCTGAATCCGGAGGGTCCGCGAACTCCGGCGGGGGCACGTAGCCGGGTATTTGCGTCACATCAACCGCATCAATCTGCTCAGCACCTAGATAGGCCTTAGCGTACTCAAGATAGACTTTTTCCCAGATGAATATATCGAAAAGATCTGGGTCAATATGATGGGTGAGTTTCATCGTACCCATAATTTTTAATGACTCAGACAAGCTTTTGGCCTTTTTGTAGGGGCGATCACTTGCGGTGAGGGCTTCGAAAATGTCAGCGATGCCCATGCATCTGGCTTGCACCGACATTTGGTCTCGGGTGAGCCCCCTCGGGTAGCCCTTGCCATCCATCCGCTCGTGGTGACCACCTGCGTACTCAGGTACATTGCGCAAATGCTTTGGCCAAGGCAGTTGCTCAAGTAGCTCGATGGTTAAGGTGATGTGATGGTTAATGATTTCACGCTCGGCGTCGTTAAGCGTGCCATAACGAATACTTAGATTTTTGGCTTCATCGGGGGTCACTGCAGCTTGCATCGAGCCTTTCGCATCGCACCAAGTGTAATGCTGCGAGATCTGTGCAATCCGTTGCACGTGCTCGTCGCGCATAGACTCAGAGCCGGTATTACTTTTCTTTAAAAACTCAATATCTTCAAGCGCTTGCTGACGTCTTTGCTGCGCCTGCTCTTGACTTAACTCACCTTTTAACAAGGCAATTTCAAGGTCTTTGACCACCAATTCAAAACGCAACTCAACCAAGGCAATACGATCATGAATCGCCTCAAGCTTGGTGGCTTTATCGACCACGTGCACCGGTGTAGAAATTTTTCCACAGTCATGCAACAACCCAGCTATCCGCAACTCGGCGCGATCTGCGTCTGTCATTTCGAAACTTGCCAAAGGGCCTTGACGACAGCGATTAACAGCATCGGCAATCATCATCGTGAGTTGCGGGACGCGAGTACAGTGCCCGCCGGTATAGGGCGACTTGTCGTCAATTGCACTGTTAATCAACTGAATCATCGAATCAAACAAAACAGCCTGCGCATCGATCAAAATTCGATTGGCGAGCGCGACGGCCATCTGCGAGGCCAATGATCGAACTGTCGCTTGCTCTTCAGCGGTAAATACGCGGATGGCATTGTTTTTATCAAGCGGGTTTAACAGCTGCACCACACCAATGATTTCACCATCGGGGGTGAGCAGCGGCACGGCCAATACAGACTGTGAGTGATAATCGTTTTGCTTGTCAATCGCGCGGGTACCAGAAAAATCAAAACGCGTGTCTGCGTAAACGTCATCCACCTGCACAGTTTCACGGGTGTGAACCGCATGGCAAACGATTTTTGAATGATCTGGTGTGCCGTCAGGTAAAAATAGCTCGAGCGGCGCTAGGGTAATCGGATGACCAGATTTGCCCCCTAAATGTACGCCTTTGCTGCGAGTGTGAATGATGTCAAAACTCAATTGCCGATCATTACGAAGACGATATAGCGTACCGGCATCCGCATGGGTAAAGTCCATCGCTGCTTTTAAAATAATTTCGTAAAGCTTCTCAGCGTCCTTTTCTGTACTCAGAATCGTGCCAACATTTAAAATATTTTCAAGCACCGCGGGCTCCAATTAAAAGCAACAAGGATCAATAACCAATTTTCACAGTACTGGTGATGACTTAGGGCGCACAACGTCATAAATAAAATGGCGCTAAGCATTGAACCTATTGGCGTGACCATCTCAGCATTGGATCGCGTCAGAAAAGATCTTCAAGAACCAAAGCTAGCAAAGCACACGATCAATCGTAGCAGACAGTCATTTGAAAAAAACTGCGAGGCATTGCTGAAACATGGATATCATCCGCAGTGAAACGCCGATTGCTAAAGCACAATCTGTACTATGCGTTTATAGATATCATATTGCGTGATTTGGATTGAGAATTCAATGCGCTTCAAAAAAATCATTGCCGTGTTTAAAACCCTTTAGCAAACACCACGAGCAAGTTTTTAACGAACTTCAAACACCAAACCTGGGCAAACCCGTCTTGCAGCTTCAGCCGTCACCCTTAAAACCTCAACCACCGAGCACTGACGCAGCTCAGCAAGCGTCTGCGCAATGCGTAACACCTCACAAGGCTCGTTGCGAGCCCCTTTGGCAAGCCAACCCGGTGAAATATCCGGCGCATCGGTCTCAAGCACTAAAGCACTTAACCCAAGCTCTGTCGCTAACCGTCTGATCTGCAATGCGCGGTCAAACGTCATTGCCCCACCAACACCCAGCGCAAAGCCCAGTTCGACAAACTGCTGCGCCTGTTGCAAGCTGCCGTTAAAGGCGTGTGCAATCCCGCCACGCACGCGATGGCGTCGCAGGTATTTTAATAAGGTGTCTTGCGAACGTCGCACGTGCAAGAGCACGGGCAAATCAAATTCAAGTGCTAGCTTTAGCTGAGCTTCGTAAAACCGCTCTTGCTTAGCGCGCGGCTCGCCTTGCGCAATTTCAGGGATAAAAAAATCGAGTCCGATTTCACCTACTGCAATTAATTTTGGATCAGAACGGTGCTGCTGCAACGCCTCGCGCAAGTGCTCTAAGGCCTTTGGTGTGGCACGTTCAACATACATTGGATGAATACCAAGGGCGTAAAACCCTTGCGCAAACGAATGGGCTAAAAGACGCACGCGGTCAAAGTTAGCGACTTCAACGGCAGGGATAACAATTACCTGTACGCCCGCAGCTTGCGCACGTTCAATCACCTGCGCGCGATCATGGTCGAATTCTGAAGCGTCTAGATGGCAGTGCGTGTCAAACAGCATCGCGTCAAGACGCCGCCACTAAGCGCCCTGCTTCCATATACAGGCGACGATCGGCTAAGGCAGCCAGCTCTTGATCATGGGTCACAATCAAAAAGGCTGTTTTTGCCTCAGCGTTGACTTGCTTAAGCAAGCGAAACATCTGTTGAGCGGTCTGACGATCAAGATTGCCCGTGGGCTCATCGGCTAGCACGCAGGCGGGCTTTGCCACCAACGCCCGCGCCAACGCCACACGCTGGCGTTCGCCACCCGACAACTGCCCCGGAAAATGCTGCACCCTTGCCTTCAAACCTACAAGTTCAAGCACCTTTTGGGCCTCAGTACGCGCATGCTCGCGTGATTCGCGTCGCACGATCAAAGGCATGGCCACGTTATCTAAAGCCGAAAACTCAGGTAGCAAATGATGAAACTGATACACAAAGCCCAAAGCGTGATTACGCAGGCGGCTACGTTGGGCCTCAGACAAGCCTTCAGTGGCTTGCCCTGACACAATGATCGCGCCCGAACTTGGTAAATCCAACAAGCCCAGGGCATGCAACAGCGTGCTTTTGCCAGACCCCGAAGCCCCCACCACAGCCACCATTTCACCGCGCGCGATCGCGATGCTGACATCTACCAACACATCAATGCGGGTCACACCGTCGTCATAGTGTTTGGATAAGTGCGAGGCCTGCAGAGCAAAATCAGTCATGGCGCAAGACCTCGGCGGGTTGCAAACGCGAAGCCCGCCAGCTTGGATACAGCGTGGCTAACAACGACATGATCAACGAGGTGATGCCAATACTCGTGATGTCAGATAGCCGTGGATCAGATGGTAAGGTGCTGATGAAATAGATTTCGCGCGGCAAGAACTGCGCGCCAATCATGCGCTCGATCGCGGGCACGATGACATCAATATTGAGTGCAATCGCCGAGCCACCCACCACCCCTAACAGCGTGCCGATCACCCCAATCAGTGCGCCCTGCACCAAAAATATTCGGGCAATCTCGCCAGGCGTTGAACCAAAGCTGCGCAAAATGGCAATATCGGATTGCTTGTCTTTTACCGCCATCACAAGTGATGACAACAGGTTGAAGGCCGCGACCGCTACTATCAAGGCCAAAATCAAAAACATCATGCGCTTTTCAGTTTGTACTGCGGCAAACCAAGTGCGGTTATTGCGCGACCAGTCTGCCACGGCCACTGTGGCCGGCAAAAATGGCACTAACTCTTGTGCAATTTGAGGGGCGCGATACATATCATTGACGCGTAAGCGCACACCTGCCATGGCACTATCGCGAAACAGCTTGGCGGCATCGGTCACATCCACAAACGCTAGCGACGAGTCGTATTCATAGTGGCCCGAGCGAAAGGTACCCACCAAAGTGAACTGCCGCATCCGAGGTGAAAACCCAGCCGGGCTGATATTGGCCGACGGCGCGAGCATCATGATGGTTTGCCCGATGCGTACATTTAAAAGGTCGGCCAAGTCTTGGCCAAGCACAATGCCAAACTCACCCGCCTTCAAATCAGTTAGGCGGCCGCGCACCATTTGACTGCCCACCTGCGACACGTCTTTTTCAGCAAGCGGATCAATGCCGCGTACCTGCACGCCGCGTAACTCTTGCCCGCGCATCACCATGCCTTGCGCCGATACAAAGGGCGCACCCGCCAAAACAGCCGGGGATTTTTTGGCAGCGGCGATCAGCTCTGCCGCGTGGGTTAAGGTGCGTTCAGCGTCAGCACCGGGCGCATAGATTTCAATGTGTGGCAGAACCGACAACATGCGATCGCGCACGTCTTTTTGAAAACCGTTCATCACCGATAACACCACGATCAGAGCGGCCACACCCAAGGCGATGCCTGCCATTGAGGTTGCTGCCACAAACGAGACAAAGCGATCACGTCGGCCTTTGCGACCGCGCAAGCTGCTTAGCCCCGCATAGCGGGCACCAATCCACAATTCATAAGGTAGTTTGAACACAGCGGCATTATTACATCAAACTTGTGACTGGCAGCCGGAGATTGCATCAGATGGCTAACAGCTCGCGTAGCATCGCATTACCACCAAGTATGCTGCATTTGTTTAACAGATTGCCTGGCATCCCACTACAATCCCGCTATGCATCTTTTGATTCCCGGGGCGCTGCCCCCCTCTAATATTGCCAAAGACCTGATTCCGCAGGTTGAGCAGCACTGCCCGGCGCTTGTCGGGCGCATGAAAACGCTGGGCGCGACGGTTCAAGAGCTTGCGCCCGAGCACACGGGCTGCACGCCCTTTGAAGCCGTCAAGCTGCAACAATTGGGCTACACCCCGCTTGAGGGTGCGAATCTGGGAACGGGGCTGGCTTCGCTGAACGCAGGGGTCAAAAACCCCTCTGAAACCATCTGGCTGGCCGAATTAAGCGCCATTACCGTCGGGCGCGAGGGCGCAACCATTGCCCACCCCGCCTCGTTTGAGGTCACCGCTGACGAGGCCGATGCCTTGTTTGATGCGGTATCCGGACTTTGGGCAGATCGTGCGATCTCGGCCTTGCCGATTAACGCGAGACAATGGCGGATCTGGCTTGACCCAAGTGCAAGCACACGATCGCTCACGCCCGCTGCGATGGCTGAGATGAGGCTGTCAGATTGGTGGCCCCAAGAAGATAGCCTGCGCGAGTGGCGCCGTCTATTGAATGAAATTCAAATGGTCTGGCACGAACACCCAGTTAATCTGGCCCGCGCAGAACGCGGTGAAGTGCCGATCAACAGTTTGTGGCTGTTTGGTGGTGCCCAGGGCTGGTCTGCGACTCATCCCTTAACCGCTACTTATGAAGGCCTGCACATCCCCTACCTGCAAGGTGACTGGGCCGCGTGGATTGCCGCGTTACCCGCCTTGTCTGAATACCTCAGCCCACTCGACCCCAACACAAGCCTGACCCTGACAGGTCAACAGCGCTGCGTCGTCTTGACGCCCGCACGCAAACGTTGGTGGCATGCCCTGCTGGCACCACGACCACAACTCTGGAACACCTGGTGGAATCTCCCAAACTAACCGTCCGACGCGTCGATTTGACGACCACCCAGCGGCTTGAAGCTTCGGGGGTGCATCCATTGCTGGCTAGGCTCTGGGCAGCGCGCGGCATTACCCAAACCAAAGACGTGCAGCTTGAGTGGCCGGCCATGCTCGCACCCACCACGCTCACCCATGCTGCGCGCGCTGCCCAGTTGCTTGCCGATGCCATAGCAGCGAATAAAAAGATGTTGATTGTGGCGGATTACGACTGCGATGGCGCCACCGCTTGCGCCGTAGGCTTACGAGCCCTACGTGCCATGGGCGCTGACGTTGATTTTTTGGTGCCCAATCGCTTTGAAACCGGTTATGGGCTTTCGCCTGCGGTGGTCGACTTAGCCCTGCTGCATCACGCCGGCAAGCCCGATCTTTTGATTACCGTAGATAACGGCATTGCCAGTGTTGAAGGCGTCGCCGAGGCCAACGCGCAAGGCATCGGTGTGATCGTCACCGACCATCACCTGCCGGGGCAAACCTTGCCTGACGCGCTTGCCATCGTCAATCCAAACCAAGTCGGCTGTGGGTTTCCGTCAAAAAATCTTGCTGGTGTTGGGGTCATTTTTTATCTGATGCTGGCCTTGCGCGCCGAACTTCGCACGCGCGGTGTGTATCCTGAAAACGGTGGGCCACGCTTAGATGCCCTGGCTGATTTAGTGGCCCTCGGTACAGTGGCGGATGTGGTCAAACTTGATCCCAACAATCGCTTACTGGTCACACGCGGCCTAGACCGCATGAGGCGCGGGTTGATGCAGCCGGGTATCCGAGCGTTGTTTGCTGTCTCGGCGCGCAATCCACAAGCAGCCAGCGGTTTTGACTTGGGATTCGCGTTGGGCCCGCGCATCAATGCAGCGGGTCGCTTAGCCGACATGGGCTTGGGGATCCGTTGCCTGACCACCGATGACGATACTCAAGCACTCGAACTCGCACGCGAACTCGACACCATCAATCGCGAGCGCCGGCAAATCGAAGGCGTCATGAAAGAGCAGGCTCTCGCTGCCACCGAGCAAATCCAAGCAGGCAAAATCGGGGCGTCTGTATGTGTATTTCACCCCGATTGGCATCAAGGTGTGGTGGGCTTGGTGGCCTCACGACTGAAAGAAAAATTCTTTCGCCCAACGCTCGCCTTTGCCCCCGCCGGCGACGACGAGTTACGTGGCTCAGGCCGTTCGATTCCCGACGTTCATCTGCGAGACGTGCTTGATTTGGTCTCAAAGCGTCATCCAGGTCTGATCCGAAAATTTGGCGGTCATGCCATGGCAGCGGGCTTAACGCTCGGGCGTAACGATTTTGAACAATTTTCACCCGCTTTTGAACAAGCCGTGATCGAACTGACCGGGCGCAAAAGCTTTGAGCCCTTAATTGAAACCGATGGCTCGCTTGAGCAAGGGTTTGCTAACGCCCAAGTGGCGGTGATGCTTGAACAAGAAGTCTGGGGCGCGGGGTTTGCTGCACCTTTGTTTTTGGACGAGTTTATGGTGCGTAGCCAGAAATTGGTTGGTGAAAAACACCTAAAGCTGTCGCTTGAACGCGGCCACCAACGCTTTGACGCCATTTGGTTTAACCGTGTCGATAGCCTGCCCGAATTTGTAAAGGTGGCCTACCGACTCGATCAAAACGTCTGGAATGGCCGAATCACGGTGCAATTGGTGATTGAGTACGCTGAGGCGGCCTAAGGCAGCCTCGCGCGGGCCCCTGCGGTTCTCCGTTAAACTACTGAGTTAAATCCTTAGATCGTGGAATTCAAAGCAGATGGAAGCAGAACGTCAGAATCAAATCTCTTCGCGTTTAACCGATTACGCAGCGCGCGAACGTGCGCTTCGGGGGTATCTTTGACTACGATGTCAAAGCTGAACGTCTGCACGTTGTTAACGCCGAACTAGAAGACCCAAACGTCTGGAACGACCCGAAACGCGCCCAAGAACTGGGCCGCGAAAAAAAGAATATCGAAGGCGTCGTCGGCACCCTCAGCAGTCTGGCTCAGTCTATTACCGATTCGCTTGAATTATTTGAACTCGCGGCCAGTGACAGCGACGATGAAACACTCGAGTCAATCGAAGCCGATGCCGCAGAGTTTCAAGCCACACTTGAGGGTATGGAGTTTCGCCGGATGTTCTCGAACCCGGCTGATCCGCTGAACTGCTTTTTAGATATTCAGGCAGGCGCCGGCGGCACCGAAGCACAAGACTGGGCTTCAATGCTGTTGCGTCAATACTTGCGCTATGCCGAGCGTAAAGGTTTTAAAGCCGAGCTTCTCGAAGAATCTGACGGTGAAGTGGCTGGTATCAAATCTGCCACCATCAAAATCGAAGGCGAATATGCCTTTGGCTTTTTGCGCACCGAAAGCGGCGTGCATCGCCTAGTGCGCAAAAGCCCGTTTGATTCATCGGGTGGTCGCCACACCTCGTTTGCCAGCGTGTTTGTGTACCCCGAGGTCGATGACTCGATCGAAATCGATATCAACCCAGCCGACTTACGCGTGGATACCTATCGCGCCAGTGGTGCGGGCGGCCAGCACATTAACAAAACCGATTCAGCTGTACGGATCACGCACATCCCGACCAATATTGTGGTCCAGTGCCAAAACGATCGCTCGCAACATCGCAACCGCGCTGAAGCCATGCAAATGCTGAAGTCGCGTTTGTTTGAACTTGAAATGCGTAACCGTATGGCCGCACAGCAAAAGATGGAAGACGCTAAAACCGATGTCGGCTGGGGTCATCAGATTCGCTCTTATGTGCTTGATCAAAGCCGCATCAAAGATTTACGTACCAACGTTGAAATTTCAAATACGCAAAAAGTCTTAGACGGTGATCTAGATCCGTTTATTCAGGCAAGCTTAAAACAAGGGGTTTAACAGATGACTCAACTCACCATTCTGACTGGCACCACACGCGGCTTAGGTGCCGTGATGGCAACCCAGCTGGCACATAGCGGCGACCACCTTGTGACGCTGTCGCGTGTTGCCTCTGATGCGCTGGCTGCCACCGCCAAAGTGCACGGTACGACCCTGACTCAAATCAACGTTGATCTGGGCGACACCAAGGCGCTTGAACAAGCCGCCGCACAACTCAAGCCCTTGCTAGCCAGGCACACCAGCGTGCGTTTCATTCATAACGCTGGGATCGTGACGCCCATTGCCCAGTCTCAAGACCTCACTGATATCACTGTGATCAATCAGGCCTTTCAAGTGAACATCACCTCAGCCATCTATCTGACCGCGGTGGTATTGGCTGGTGCAACACAGGCCAGCGATCTACGCGTGATGCTGATCTCGTCAGGTGCTGGTCGCAATCCAAGTTCAGGTTGGGGCGTGTACTGCGCCACCAAGGCCGCGATGGATCGCTATGCCGAAGTTGCACAACTTGATCAGGGCAAGCGTGCACGCATTGTGTCCATCGCACCCGGCCTGATCGACACCTCTATGCAAGAAAAAATTCGCGCCACTTCAAAAAATGATCTGCCAAGCGTGGATCGCTTTTTAGATGCGCACTCGCAACAAAAATTAGCGACGCCTGAGGACATCGCGACGCGCTTGCTCAAAGTGCTAGTGAGCGATGCCTTTGGTGGAAAAACGATTGACGATGTACGTGAGCACAACGTTTAAGCACTTTATAACGACTGCGCCTGACCTAAGTTTTAAGAACCTCATCAATTAAGACCATCATGACCGAAACCACCGCCGCCGTGCCAGACGAAAACCACCTGATCGCAGAGCGACGGGCCAAGCTTGCCGCGCTGCGCACGCAGGGGGTGGCTTTCCCGAATGATTTCGTGCCGGCGGATCGGGCGCAGGCCTTGCATACGCAATACGGCGAGCAAGAGCAAGCCGCTCTTGCTGAGGCCAAGCACCCTGCCTCAGTGGCTGGGCGCATGATGCTCAAGCGCGTGATGGGCAAAGCAAGTTTTGCCACCTTGCAAGACAGCACTGGCCGTATTCAGATTTACCTGGATCGCAACAATCTCGGCGAAGAGGTGTACGAATCTTTTAAACACTGGGATACCGGCGACATCTTGGCCGTGACCGGTTACATGTTTAAGACCAACAAAGGCGAGCTTTCGATTCATGCTGAGAGCGCACGCATTTTGGCTAAATCGCTGCGCCCCTTGCCCGACAAGTTTCACGGCATTGCCGATCAAGAGTTGCGTTACCGTCAGCGCTATGTTGATCTCATCATGACCGAGCAAACGCGCCAAACCTTTGCTGCGCGCAGCAAAGCGATCAGCGCCGTGCGCCAAGTCATGGTTGACGCGGGGTTTCTAGAAGTTGAAACCCCCATGTTGCACACCATCCCTGGTGGTGCAGCGGCCAAGCCTTTCATCACCCATCACAATGCGCTAGATATGGAAATGTTTTTGCGCATCGCACCTGAGCTGTATTTAAAGCGCTTGGTGGTAGGCGGCTTTGAACGCGTGTTTGAAATCAACCGCAATTTTCGCAACGAAGGTGTTAGCCCACGCCACAATCCTGAATTCACCATGATGGAGTTTTATGCGGCCTATACCGACTATCAATGGTTGATGGATTTTACCGAGCAGATTATTCGGGCCGCGGCGATTAGCGCTTGTGGCACTGCTACTCTCACCTATCAAGGTCGTGAACTCGATTTATCGAAGCCCTTTCATCGCCTAACCATTGTGCAAGCGATCTTGGCGCATGCGCCGCAATTTAGCGAAGCCCAGTTAGCGGATATCGAATTTGTACGTGTCGAACTTAAAAAGCGCGGCGTTGACGTCAATGCGCCCAACCTTGCGCGTGCGGGCCTAGGCGCACTGCAACTTGCGCTGTTTGAAGAGACTGCTGAGTCGCAGCTTTGGCACCCCACCTATATCATCGACTACCCCATCGAGGTCTCGCCCCTGGCGCGTGAATCCGATACGCGCCCAGGCATCACAGAGCGCTACGAGTTGTTTATCACTGGCCGCGAAATCGCCAATGGCTTTTCTGAGTTGAACGACCCAGAAGATCAAGCCGCGCGCTTTCAAGCGCAGGTGGTGGCCAAAGATGCAGGCGACGAAGAGGCGATGTTTTACGACGCTGATTACATTCGCGCACTTGAGTACGGTATGCCCCCTGCAGGCGGTTGCGGCATCGGCATCGATCGCCTTGTCATGTTGTTGACCGACAGCCCAAGCATTCGCGATGTGATCTTGTTTCCGCACCTGCGCAAAGAAGATTAGATGGGTGCCTCGGCTGTACCAGCGCCAAGCGGCAGATCGGCGCGCACTGAGGCCCTGTTAAACGGGCCTCTTTTATCGACCATCTTGCGCCTAGCAACCCCTAACATCATGGGTTTATTTGCCTCAACCGGCATCATCGCCTACGACGGTTACATCATTGGCCTACTCGGCACGCAGGCGTTAGCGGGCGCGGCGTTAGTGTTTCCGATTGCCATGCTGATGCAACAAATGTCGAACGGTGCGCTGGGTGGATCCATCAACTCAGTTGTCGCCCGCGCTTTGGGCTCTGGCGATCGCGCGTTAGCAGAGCGCCTTGCACAACACGCACTGGCCACAGCGTTAATCATGTCCGCAATATTCTCGTTGATCGTGCTGGGCTTCGGCCCGTCAATCTACGCCTTGCTTGGCGGTAGTGGTGAAAACTTGCAAGTCGCCCTCACCTACTCAACGGTATTGTTTGCGGGTGGGTTTACCGTTTGGTTGACCAACACGCTCTCGGCCATCGTGCGCGGTTCAGGCAACATGACGATCCCGTCTTACATGTTGATTGGTACAGCGGTGTTACATGCCGGATTATGCCCCTTGCTCGTTTTTGGCTGGGGCTCGTTTAGCGGACTAGGCATTGCAGGTGCCGCAGCAAGCACAGTCGCCGTCAATGTGTTGGCAACAAGCGTGATGCTGGCCTATTTACTCAGGCCGCAAGCCGCGGTCAGATTACGATTTAGCGGTGCTTGGTCATCAACACTGTTTCGCACGATCTTGCGCATTGGCTTGCCCGGTGCGTTAAGCCCCCTACTGAGCAACAGTTCAATCTTGCTCGCAACCGCTTACGTTGGTACGTACGGCATCAGCGCGCTCGCAGGGTTTGGGGTGGCGGCAAGACTCGAATTTATCTTGATCCCCATTGTGTTTGGCATTGGCACCGTGTTGACCACCATGGCCGCCACCAACATCGGCGCAGGCAACCCCAATCGCGCCATTCGCGCGACCTGGACAGGTGCTGCATTGGTCGCGGTCATTACCGGTACGATCGGCCTAACTGTTGGGGTGTTTCCGCTGTTGTGGATGCAATGGTTTACTGCCGACCCAGAAATCATCGCCTTTGGTAGCGCTTACCTCAACATCGTCGGGCCGTGCTACGTTTTTTTTGGCGTTGGATTAGTGCTATTTTTTGCCTCACAAGGCTCTGGCAAATTAGGCTGGGTGCTAATCGGCAGCACCACGCGCCTCATGTTTGTCGCTGTTGCAGGTTGGGTGGCGGTGTACTGGTTTAAAACCGACCCCCCAGCAATGTTCCTCATCGTTGCCATTGGCTTTGCGCTCTACGCGGCCATCAACGCTCTATCGCTGTACATTGGTCGTTGGGGCTATCAAAGAAATCAACCTCTACGATCGATAACTTAGCTTCGCATGGCGCAACTAACCAAACAAATATGCCGCCATCAGCGTAGACGCGCTCGAAACCCCCGCGACGAGGCAACTCCAGCCGCAAGCAAAAACGAATCCCATCCTCTATCGTTCAAGAAATTGTCGGCGACCCAATCAAGTTCGTCGTGCATACGAGCCCTGAGTACTTGATTTTCATAGTCGCTGCTTTTTGCTCGAGAGTCGGAGAATTTTTGAGCTACCTCATCATTGGTCTCAGCGAACATTTCAGCGTACGTATCAACGTGTGAATCGTATTAATTGTGGGTGGACTATTGTTCGAAAATCGTTTTAGCAGTAAAGTTGGCTACCCCTTTGCAGCACTATCTAATAATTAAAACAGCAAAGGCATCATGGAGACAAACATGATCCAAAAAGTATTACTCGCTATCGCATTGCTTGGTTCAATCGCAACGAGTTCGGATCAGATCCCGCCTGAAGATTAAGTTTCAGATTATCAACGAACCGAATGGTCAAAAAAATGCTACACGCTAAATTAATGATTCGAGCATTTTGTGCACTCAGTCTCGTGCTGTGTACCAGCATCACCAACGCGCAAGAGTTTCCGACGCGCGCCTTGCGTATCGTCTCGCCCTACTCAACAGGCGGCGGGAATGACAGGATCGCACGCATGCTTGCCGAAAAGCTCGCGAAGGTCGTTGGTCAGCATGTCTTAGTGGATAACCGACCGGGTGCCAACACCATGATTGGCAATGACTATGTCGCCAAATCAACACCCGATGGCTACACACTCATCTTGAACGGAAACGGCTTTGTCATTAATCCAAGTTTCTACCGCACCATGACGTTTGATACGGCAAAAGATCTTGTACCGGTCAGTTTTGTTGGTTTTTCACAGTTGGGGCTCGTGGTTTCGCCCACGATTGAGCCAAAAAACGTAAAGGCCTTGCTTGAGTATATTCATGCATATCCGGGAAGATTGAACTTTGGGACTTCGGGCTATGGTGGGCCTGATCATTTCGCCTCAGTTATTTTCAATCA
>JBAWWV010000090.1:0-13400 GCA_037146575.1 Alcaligenaceae bacterium
ATCGGCATCAAGGATTTGCTTGTCACAAAAGGCATGCCCACAAGACGAGGGTCGCTGACAACCTCGGCCGATGATCCCTGCGATGCAGATGCGCCTGCCGTTGCACGCTTGCGCGAGGCCGGCGCGGTGATTCTAGGCAAAACAACAACACCAGAATTTGGTTGGAAAGGCATTACCGATTCTGCGCTTGCAGGTACAACAAGAAACCCTTGGAAGCCGACGCATACACCCGGTGGTTCTAGCGGTGGCTCTGCTGTACAGGTGGCTTGCGGCCTAGGGCCCATCTCTATCGGCACGGATGGTGCCGGTTCGATTCGAATCCCCTCAAGCTACACCGGAGTCTTCGGCCATAAGGCAAGTTATGGTCGTGTACCCGCCTGGCCCGCAAGCCAGGTCGGTACGCTTGCCAACGTCGGCCCCATGACCAGAACGGTTGCAGACGCGGCACTCACGTTGTCGATTATCTCAAAATGGGATGTCAGAGACTGGCATGCACTGCCCCACCAAGACATAAATTGGGCTGATTTGCCCGGCACGGGGCTCAAGGGTCTGCGCATTGCCTACAGCCCTGACTTAGGCTTTGGCGGGGTCGACCCAGACGTCGCTGCCCTTGTTAAAGCGGCTGTTGAAAAAATGGCTGAACTCGGCGCACACGTCTCTGAAATCACCCCACCCGTCGGCGACATGAATGACACCATTGATGTGCTGTGGCAGTCGGGTTGTGCGTATGGCCAACGCAACATGACTGAAGCACAACTGAATGTCTTAGAGCCCGGGCTACGCGAAGCTGCTGACCGAGGGCGCGCCTACACCTTGCCACAGTATCTGAAAGCGGCCGAAGAGCGCAGTGCGTTTGGTGCACGCATGCGCGAGTTTCATACTGACTGGGATCTGCTTGTGCTGCCCACCATGCCGGGCACCGCGTTTGAAGTCAATCAACTCGGACCCAAACAAGCAGACGGCTCTATTGGCAGCGCCTGGCGCATTTGGAATCCTTTTTGCTATCTGTTCAATCTGACGATGCAACCCGCAGCGAGCCTGCCCTGCGGGTTTACCGCTAAAGGATTGCCGGTTGGCTTACAAGTGGTTGGGCGCATGCACGACGACCTAAACGTACTCAGAGCCTGCGCCGCGCTAGAGCCCCACGTGTCGCCGCTGAAGCTTGCACCGCGGCCGCATTGAACAAATTTACGCGCGATGCGTACCAATTTGTTATTCCGCAGGCACTTCGAGGTGTCGCAACCGAACTCAGGCGTTGGTATCTAAAAGGCGCGTCAATTAAAGGTCTGTCTTGTTTCAAGATTTAATTTAGGAGGTCTCGTTTGTGACTCGCCTTGCCAAGTGTCAAACAGCTCAAAATAGCCGACTGGCCACTGGTTTTGTGCAGATGTTTCGCGTTTAACAATATCTGCTTGATCTTTAGGCCGTGTTAACTTCTCTTGCTTTGCTTGAGTACGTGTTTTTGCTTCGATTTCTTTTGGCACTTAGAAATGTAACTGTGACATGGCGTAACTTTGGTGGGCGCTACATGTTTCGAACTTGTGGCTCTTCTTTGTGAAGGAAACACGTCACGCGGACGAGCTTTTATCTTAGCTCAAATCAAACACTATTTGCGAACCGAACGAAGGTGATACAAGTCAACCGAGTCAGGCAATTCGTTAGTTTGCGCTTAGTCAGGTGATTGACCTCCTGCTGAAACATTTATGCCTTGAAATATGACAGCTAACGCATCCCGCAAATATCTCACTGTGTTGCCAAGCGATTCAGCTGTGAGGTTGTTACGATTCACAAACGCATTCCACTGAATAATTTTTTGATTGTCCGCCCAGAACTGTTCACTTAGTCCCACGGGGAAATCATTAGGCATTTTCGTTCTACGATTTGTTAAGGTCGCAACAACTGCTTGCGACAGTATCTTTTGGTCCAAAGTTGTGTCTCGCAAAATGACCCACAGATCAAAATAATCCTTCATTCTGGTATTAGCCATGCCCAGCGTAATGATGGCCTCTAGCTTTTCTGCAACGACAGTGTATCTGGGGTAGACACGCAAGCTCGGTGCAGGCATGCCATCAAACATGACCGGATATATGGCCAACTCAGGCGCTGGTGTAACTGCGTCTCCAAAACCAATATCGATTTGAACAGGACACTTTGCGTTGTCGATTACACCTGTCAGTGTCAGTCTCGTCCCAGAATAGTTTGACTCCTTACGGATATCCTCAGCCTTGAGGGATTTCACATCAAAAGTTATGCCGTCATCAACGTCCAACAGGCAAATCCCTTCAAACACGGCGACAAGATGAGGGATTTCGGCTAGTCCGAAACCTAATAAGTCAATGTCTCGCGTAGGTCGCAACGGAACGTCGTACCAAAGGTCAAATAGCAAAGCTCCTTTCAAAAGAAAGTGATCCTTCTCTGGCGAAATGCTTAACCTATAAAGCAAACGCTCTAGTGCATACCGTACAAGCAGCCGTTGAAAGTTCACCCCATCTTTCTTAGCCTTGTTGATTAGTCGTGCTCGTACGGATGCGGCCAAATTGCGTTTTGTCATACAAGGCTCTCAAGATAGGGGCGCATGACATTGGCAACTCGGCAAAGCTGAGCCTCCTCCCATAGTTCATCCATTGTGACTTTTTTCTGTGTCCAGGCATCCCTAAGCGCTTCAAGTGCGATGTCTAACCCTATCTTGTTTCGAAATTTGAAACAGTCAACGATGGTCTTTGCGACCGATGTCACCGGTATATACATCACACCGTCGATTGATTTTTGCTCAACACCCAATCCAAGATCGGAAAATCTCATGATGTGCAGTGGTGGATAGCTCACGCTAGGCGCTCGCGCTTTGGACGAAATGGCTACCCAGACTTCATGAGAATTTTGGGTGGTAAGCCCATGAATCTGTAACGCGGTCAGGAGGCAAAAAACAATGTTGGGATACTTGATTGCCAATTGCGCTAGTTGGTCCAGTTCCGTGAGAGCTCTATCAGGGCTCGCGTAAAGGCCGCGGCTAATTCTGACTAACGCACCGCTGCGCAACAACTGCTGCAACCTTGCCCCCGATGCTCCCGCAAGCGCAAGTTCGCGCGCACGCACCAACCCATTAGCGTGAACCAGCTCCAATGCGGAATCTGAGATTTTTGATGCCATAGCAATATTTTACGAAAATGTCGGTAAATGTCAATATTTACTTACAAAATAATATTTTCGAAATGACATTTTGTAGGATGCTGAATGGTAATCCTCCCCTTTTTAAGGGTCGGTAAAAGCAGAACCTATGCGACCATGGCCAGTCGCTGTTTTGGTGTGAATCCGCCCAAGGCCATATTGGGTCTGTCGTGATTATATTTCCACATCCACTGCGTGGCATATAACTGAACTTCGTCTAGCGTTTCCCAGTGGTACTGCGATAACCACTCATAGCGAACCGTTCGATTAAATCTTTCAACATAGGCATGCTGCTGCGGCTTGCCTGGCTGAATATATTCGAGCTTGATTCCCCAGTCCTTTGCCCAATCCTGAATTTGTGCGCTGACATATTCAGGGCCGTTGTCACAACGAATAACGATCGGTTTACCGCGCCATGCAATCACTTGTTGTAGCGCCCTGATCACTCGTGCCGACGGTAGCGACAGATCAATCTCGATCGCCAACGCCTCACGATTGAAGTCATCAATCAAATTGAACAACCGAAACGACCTACCGTCTTGCAATTGGTCGTGCATAAAATCCATCGACCAGACCTGATTTATTTCCATCGGCACGGTCAGTGCCTCAGGCTTTTCCCTGACTAACCGCTTTCTTGGTTTGATTCGCAGGTTTAACTCCAAAGCCTTGTAAATCCGATACACACGTTTGTGGTTCCAAACAAAGTTTTTAATGTTGCGCAGATACAAGTAGCACAGCCCAAAGCCCCAAGTGCGATTATTGTCTGTCAGTCGAATGAGCCAGTCGGCGATCTCGTCGTTTTCAGTGTTGAGCTTGGCCTCGTAGCGATAACAGGTCTCGCTGATGCTAAACGCCTGACAGGCCCACTTCACTGGCATGTTGTACTGAACCACTGCTCGCTTGGCCATCTCTCGTCTCCGGGATGGCCTCACCACTTTTTTGCAAGGGCCTCGGCAACGATCTCTGCCTTCATCCGTTCTTCGGCATACATACGCTTGAGCCGTCGGTTCTCTTCTTCGAGCTCTTTCATTCGGACCATCATAGATGTATCCATGCCGCCGTACTTGGCTCGCCACTTGTAGAACGTGGCACTACTGATGCCAAGCTCTCGGCAAAGGTCTGGCACGGCTATGCCGGCTTCTACGCGCTTTAAGGCGTCCATGATCTGGCTATCGGTGTATCTCGACTTCTTCATGCAGAACTCTTGTTGGCGCCGATCCAATATTTCGATCGGCGTCAACATTGCACATCTGTGCAATTGACAAGGGGATCTTCAAGATACGCATGCAGGGCTTAGCGCTCAAGAAAATGTAGGTCTCGACTCAAAGCATCCAAAAACACAGCATGGCTACCTTACCCACAGAGATCCTGTACACTTGTATAAGATATTGTGTTTGCACGGCTACTACATCCGTGCTTGCGCAATGGGATTCATCCGTTGCTAACCAGTAATGACACCAAAATCAATTGGGGTGATGATAATGAACGAGACGATCCAGATCCAACCTCTACATCCTTTAGGGGCGATCATTAGTGGCATAGATCTTCGTCAACCACTTTCCACTACGTCTCATTCTTCTCTCCTGCAGGCCTTTAATAAATACGCCATGCTTTTATTCCGAGACCAAGAGATCACGGGCGATGACATGAAACGCCTGGCAAACGTATTTGGTACGGTGTCAGACCAAGGTGAGGCCCCGGGAGGTGTGAACTATGTGTCGAACATCCGCCCGCCAGGGCTGAGCGAAACCGGAGAAATGACACTGCGCGGAGGAGATGGCGAATTGCAGTTCCACTTCGACCATTGTTTTCAAGAAAATGTTTTGCGCGGCCTTATGCTTTATGGTGTAGAGGTTCCTCCAGATGGTGGGGATACCCTGTTTGCCGATGTTCGCGCTGCAACCCAACGACTAGCGCCAGAAGTACGGGTACGGATTGAAGGAAAAACGATTCGCCACAAGTCATCAACGCGCACTGGTCAGCCTGAAGCTGATCACCCAATTCTTTTTAAACATCCTCGCACAGGAGAACAGGTCCTTTTCTACAGCCGAGTCCACGCTCGCGAAATTTATGGAATTCCGCAAGCCGAGTGTGAACAACTGTTCCGACTATTTACCGAACTTATCGAAAACAAAGATATTATCTACCGACACAAGTGGCTGCGTGGTGACCTTATCGTACTCGACAACATAGCACTTCAGCATGCGCGCGAGACCTTTGACCCGAAATACTCTCGGCATTTACAGCGCGTACAAATTGGGTAATAGCTAATCGCTCAAACCTTTGTGCCAATGAGGATTCACTTTATGAACGTCAGAACTCGTCACGTGCGGCATGTTGTTGCGGTATTCATGTTGTTTGCCTTGACATTGAGCGAAAGCGCCCTGTCACAGCACTGGCCGGCAAGGGAGATCAAACTTTATGTGCCGCTGTCAGCAGGCAGCTCCGTCGATACACTAGCACGTGCGGTTGTCCCGGCAATGGCTGCTCAGCTCAAGCAGTCGATACTAGTAGAAAACCGACCTGGCGCCGAAGGGGCGATTGCAAGCGACCTCACGCGCAAAGCGCCAGCGGATGGCTATACGCTTATGGTTGCGTACCCCGGACACGCCCTCAACGTCACCCTGTACCCTAATTTACCCTACGACGCCCTAAAAGACTTCACTCCAATCGCCCTGATAGCAACCAATCGAAATGCCCTAGTCGTACGAGTTGACTCACCAATCAAATCCGTATCCGAACTTATTACCTTTGCCAAGTCTAATCCCGACAAACTTAGTTTCGGCAATGGTGGGGGTACTTCGGGCGGATCAGGTGACCTATTAAACCTGATGGCAGGGATCCAGACCGCCGCCATTACGTACAAGGGAGCCGCCGAAGCGCAGAACGATTTGCTTGGCGGTCGGTTAGACTTTATGTTCACTGCCATGTCGACCGCCAGACCAATGGTCGCTGACGGCAGACTTCGCGCCTTGGCGCTTACGGGAACGACACGGCATCCCAAGTTTCCGGACTTACCAAATGTGGCCGAAACGGTACCTGGATATGAAACTTCTGGTTGGTATGGTTTGGCTGGCCCTTCCGGGCTTCCTAAACCAATAGTCGATGCACTCATATCTGCGCTCCACGCGGCGCTGCAGACCGATGCAGTGCAAAAACGACTCGCCTTTTTGGAGTTCGATTCAGCACCAAAAGGCACGTCTGAGGAATTCAATAGCTTGATCCGCTCCGAGATCAAGAAATGGGCGCAGGTACTCAAGCCGCGCAACTAGATTGGGGTTGAGCGATGACACTGAATAATCCGAATAAATTGCCGATTTGGCGTTCAATACTATTTGTACCGGTCAACGTACGCAAATTTGTAGAAAAAGCCTCTACGTACGGTTCAGACGCCATCGTTCTCGATCTGGAAGATAGTGTCGCGGTCAACGACAAGGCGCATGCCCGAGCCTTGCTTGCTGAGGCTGTCAACATAGTTTACCCAGGGGGGGCCGACGTTTTAGTGAGGGTGAATGCTCCTCTTGAGCTTGCAGTGCCAGACTTCGAAGCTGCGATAGCACCCGAGGTGACAGCCTTGATGCTACCCAAAGTCCAGAGCGCGGGTCACATTCAACTCCTAGCGGATCTTGCTGCATCCATCGAGGCAAAAAAGGGTATGCGACCAGGTCATACTCGCTTTTACGCAGCGGTCGAGTCGGTAAAGGCATTTCCTCATATGTTTGAGATTGCAGCCTCACATCCACGCATCGTTGCGTTCACCTGTGGAACCGAGGATTTCACAGCCTCCACAGGTTCGCAACCTGACCCGGATGTGTTGCTTTACCCGAAACAACAGGGCGTGATGGCGGCGGCCGCTGCGGGAGTCATGCCATTGGGGATTTTCGGTTCAAGTGCAAACTTTCGCGACCTCACCGCTTATCGTCAACTTGCACAAACAGCTCGGCGCTTCGGAGTTGTGGGTAGTGCTTGTATTCATCCCAATCAAGTCAAAATACTCAACGAGATCTTCAGCCCCACCCTAGCAGATATCAGTGAGGCGCAAAGGGTAGTTGATACTTATGCCCAGGCAATTATTCAGGGGCGCGGAGCTATCGCGCTTGACGGAAAGATGCTCGATTTGCCGGTCGTGCAGCGTAGCGAACGAATACTGGCTATTGCGGCTAAAATTGCAGGACGCTAAACTCACTGCGAATAGATTTTGACATTAATAGTTGTAGACTCTGCGCGCATACGCTACAGAAATCTTCTCGTCCAAAATATCCTCGGCAATTTGATGAGCCGCACGTTCAGCTGGATTGCCATATCCGGCGGCGCCAGGTTGAACGAATGTGAGTACGTCCCCTGCCTTTACGCGCATATCGACCATAGTTCTAAGAGGCAACGCGGTTTCAACGCCATCGGACGTCAAGGTAACTCGGCTTGCAGTACCATCGCTACCCCCCGCGAGCCCTTTAGGTAAAGAGTTAGCGCGACAATTTCTCACGATGATTAATCCGTCACTCAGGAATCGATACTTACGATAGAGAGAAAGTGCGCCGCGGAATTTACCCGCACCGCCGGTGTCTGCAACGAACCCTACCCCCTCTATCACCACTGGCGAAATCTGTTCCAACATCTCAGTCGAGATACTATGGAAAAGCCCCCCCATCGACATGGGTACGACTCCTTCTACCCCGTCTTGATTAGGTCGTGCACCCCAACCACTTGCAAAGACATCTCTGGTGTTCATTTTCCTGTCACCTTCACGTTTATCCGGTGCAAATAGCACGGTGTTGTTACCACCCTCACCTCCCGCAAAAACCTTACCAGGTGCAGCTTTTGCCATCGCTGCGTAAACCAGATCTATGACCCGCCACATCATCATGCCTCGAGCGCCAACCGCGGACGGGAATATCGGATTGAGGACCGATCCTACTGGTGCTGATACAGTAATCGGTCTCAGCACCCCAGCGTTTATCGGCGCGTGTCCGGCAAATATTGAAATCAACGTGATGTAGACGCACGCGGCCGTTAAGTTAAAAGGAACGTTGATTGCAATTTTTACTTGGCTGGCAGTGCCTGCAAAATCAACGCAAACTTGATCTCCTTTGATCTTGACTGTCACCTTCAACAGAATTCCTGGTCCTCCAACGCCATCGTCTTCGAATATTTCCTCCGCGCTGTACTCCCCATCTGCTAGCGCCACGATACCTTTTCTCATCAGTCCTTCGCTGTAGTTGCGCAATTGTTCATTACACTCTCGGACGGTTTCCAATCCATATTTTTCAATCAAAAGAACAAAACTGTGCACGCCGCGCTGACAAGCAGCTGCCTGCGCTTTTAAGTCTCCAACGACTTCATCAGGTGTTCGCACGTTACTCTCAACGATTTGAAATATCGCATCATCAGGGACTCCTTGTTTATATAGCTTTACGGTTGGTAAACGTAAGCCTTCTTCGTAGATTTCAGTGCACTTGATTCCAGTACCCCCTGGAAATCGTCCGCCGATATCAGAGTGATGCAGCACGACCACGACGTAACCTGCAACTTCTTTGTCCCAAAATATCGGAGCAATCAAGATCAAGTCAGGCAGATGGGAGGCGCCACCATAGGGATCGTTTGAAACAAGAATGTCGCCAGGTTGAAGCTTGCCACTAAATTTCTCAAGCACCTGAGGCATGACCCCCTTGACGTAGCCGATCTGAAGTCCGATCGCGAAACCTTGCGCGAGGATACGCCCTTCTTCGTCGGTGATACTAGTTGAAAAATCTCCGGTTTGAGCCGCAAGCGAGCGCGCAGTGCGTTTAAGAGTGATGCCCATGTCTTCGCCGATAGAAATCAGCTCATTCTTCATCACTTCAATCAAAATGGGATCAATCCTTTTCATTGAAAATCACCTTGCTTAGACTGGTCGATGGCCGTAAGAATAATATTTCCTAGATCGTCTAACTCGGCCTCCCAATCGGGAGGCACTACAATAGTGGTATCGAACTCATCGAAGATTGCAGGTCCTTTAATTTTTGCATTCAACTCCTTGCGCTGAAGAATGACTGCGGGGAGAACTCCGTGTTTTTCACCAAAAAAAGCGTTTCGGGTAGGACGATTAATGATGCTGTGAGATTTTGTCGACTCAAAGTCCTTTGCAAGTGCCTTTAGGTTCAGACTGGTATGACTAGCAATCGCTCGAATGCGCAGATTAGTGACACGAACCGGCTCTTGTTCACACCTGTAACCATAGCTTCGTTCGTGGTCAGCATGAAAGATCTCTGTCAATGCGCCAGGAAACGTAAGGGGATCGATTAAAAAAGATAATGGCAGCGTCATTTCAGATGATTGGCCTTGATAGCGCAAATCAATCATCCGCACGATTTGCCATTTCTCCCGCACAAGTTCTTTGTCAGTGATTTCTGACAAAAGGTTTTCCTCCATTGAGGAAAACGTCAAATTAATTAAATCTGCTGACGTGTCCGTGAGTTTGCTAGAAAAGGTTCGGACAACATCGTGGCGCATATCTGCTAGGAGAAGACCCAAGGCACAGAAGAGCCCAGGCAGCAAGGGCACGTAGACCTTTTTTATCCCAATGCTGCTAGCCAGACTTGCGGCATGAATCGCGCCAGAACCGCCGAAAGCAATCAAAATGCAATCCCGAGGATCTCGGCCACGTTCACTTGTCACGGCCCGGATAGCGCGCGACATGGTCGCGTTGGCAATCTCATGAATCCCTAGTGCCATTTGCTGAGCGTTCATATGTGTTATTTCGGCTAACGTAGCAAGCGCAGCGGTGGCAGCTGGGTAGTCGATCAGAACAGTCCCTCCTGCAATTGACTTTGGGTTCATATAACCCAATACAACGTTGGCATCGGTAATCGTTGCCTGAGCGCCGCCTAGGCCGTAGGCGGCTGGCCCCGGTTTAGCTCCAGCGCTCTGTGGTCCAACGCGCAAGGCACCACCATCATCTAGCCATGCCATACTCCCTCCCCCCGCACCTACCTCCGCAATATCAAAAGCGGGGACAGACAACGCGTAACCTGAACCCCTACCCAACCTCCCGCCTTCGTTAATTCCGGCACCCACTTCATAGCTACCGGACTCGGACACATACCCTTTCTCAATAAGACAAGCTTTAGCAGTGGTACCACCCATGTCAAAAGCAACGACGCTGTCTAAGTGCATTGCCTTGGCGAAGGCAGCGGCAGCAAGAGCACCCGCTGCGGGACCAGACTCGATCATGTGTATAGGTTTTAACCGAGCATGAGAGCCACCCATCAAACCGCCATTGGACTGCATAACCAAAGGCTTATCATGAAATTTATGCAGTTCTGCTTCTAACTTATCCAAGTAGCGATTAACCACTGGCATTAGATATGCATTGAGTGCGGTAGTTGAAGTTCGTTCGTATTCGCGAATCTCAGGAAGGACTTCATAGGATGCACAAACCTTAACATCAGGCAGGCATTTACGGACTATTTCAGCCGCTCGCTGTTCATGCGCGGGGTTTGTAAAAGAGTGTAAAAAACAAACCGCAATCGCTTCGACCTTCATCTGCGCGAAGCTGGCAATCACTTCGTGTAGTTCGTCTTCATCTAATTCTATGTCCTCTTCCCCATTCACCAAGTACCGTTCCGTCACTTCCAGCCGACGACGTCTAGGGATCAGTGGAGGGGTTCGTCTCCACTCGATATCGTAAACACCAGGTCTGGCCAATCTGCGGATTTCTAATTCGTCTCGAAAACCTTTTGTTGTTATTAAACCGGTGATTGCACCCTTGCCTTCCAGCACTGCATTGGAACATATGGTCGTGCCATGTACGATTCCAGAAATTGCTGTGGCCTTTACCTTTTCGACGGCATGCAGAATACATTTGGCAACTTCTGTTCCAATTGAATCTGGCTCGACCAGAACTTTATATTGCAAAATCTGACCATCACTCACACTTATGACAACATCGGTGAAAGTACCCCCTACATCGAAGGCCACTTGGAGACTGATTGCCTCTTGATTGGCTCGTGTATCCATGGGACTAATCTCCTGGGTGCTTAAGTATGATCGAATAGCAGTTTGAGCCGTATAGCTAGTTCAGCCGGTTGAATTTTAGTTCGTTATGCTAAATTTAAAAATGATCGACATTTAGGGTTTTCCCTTAAATCAATTTGGTTTGTGAGAGCAACTCGTGGCTTTAGTCGATAGTGAAGCATTCGTGAAGCGCTGAGGCGTGCTCGGCAATTTTGGCTGACATTCTGGCACTAGGGCCTACCACAGCAACAGCCAACAGGGTTCCCCCCACAGTTACCGGTATCGCAACGGCAGAAACACCAACAAGCGGCTTATCTTTCGATGCATACCATCCGCGTTTGGCACTAGAAGCGAGCTCTTTATCCAAAGACTTCAAGTCAATAGCAATTGTTTTGACTTCATTCTTACCCATCTTTGGCTTTGCCAGCGCTTTGCTGCGCTCTTCGCGACTCATCCCCCCCAGCAAGGCCTTGCCAATACTGCTGTCCACCAACGACCGTTTTTCGCCGATTCTAGCGGTGAAGCGAATGCCCTGCGGCGACTCTACTAGCTCGATAATCATCGCTGCGCCTTCATGCAGAGACGCCACCACCACCGATTCAGAGGTTTGATCACGCAGGCGCAAAAGCTGCTTCGTTATCAACTGAAGTAGCGGGTCATGCTGCGCGATGGTTTGGCTCTGGTGCACAATAAGCTTCGTGGGATAGAAGCCTTTTCGCGGGCCCAGCGCATAAAGATAGCCCAGATGCTGCAACGTGCGCACTAATTGAAAACAACTGGATTTGGGGGCACCGAGCTGGTCAGCGATTTCAGTAAGCGTCAGTGCTCGACGAGCTACTGAAAACAGGCGAAACAACTCTAACGCTCTGGCCGCGCTCTTGGTATCTGTGGACGGACTTCTATTCACAACAACTTCATCAGGAGCTATGACCACATTGCTAGATGGAGTCACCCGCTTACGTAATCTTGCGATAGTAGAAGAGTTTTCGATCACTTGGCGAATACAAAGAAAATTTCAGACGTTGAAAGCTTACCTGATTACCTACAAAACTGAGCTACTCGCTCTTGAAACTCTGCACCTTGTGTGTTCTTAAATAGCTTATGTTATTTTCGCTATTTTTAGCAACGTACTTGCGAAAAACGACAGATTGACAAGAATACTTTACGGGCATATCCTCACCTACAGGGTGTCAATATAAGATTAATTAAGCAACACCCTAGATCATCCATCTTTTCCTTGCATGAAAACGCGACAGAACAAAGGTCACTAAATGGTCATTGACTCGCACACGCACTACCAACAAGAGCCTACAGCTGATCGTCCATATGTCAATGCGTCGGCGATGCACCCACTGACTTGGGATGAGCTTTGTGCCGAGGCTGATAAGGTGGGCGTCGACCGTCTCGTGCAAGTTACTGCCTCGGCAATGGGCGATGACAATCGATACTCTCTCGAAGGAGCACTTGCGCGACCGGATAGGATCTTAGGTGTGGTCGGCCGTTTCGATCCCATCGCACCTGATGCTGATGCTAGGCTGCGCGCCTATGCCGCCCAAACAAATGTTTTGTCGCTACGTCTGACGCTGTTCTTGGAGACTGCTAAGCATTGGTTACGCGACCGCGCGCTTGACGATTTTTTGCACTGTGCTGCCAAGATTAACTTCCCTGTTTGTATTCATGCGCCCTTCATGAATGTTGAGTTTCGCGAAACGGCTCAACGCCACCCCGATGTGCGCTTTATCGTTGACCATATGAACATTCGCATCGAACCAGGGATGACTGTGCAGACTGCGTTTCGCCAATGGAGAGAATTATGCCAGCTTGCTACAGAGCCCAATGTCTGGATTAAAGCATCTTATTTCTGCGAAGCTGCTAACGGCACTGAAAGTTACCCGTATCCGACGGCTCGCGCGCGTTTTAAAGAACTCTACGAGTTTGCCGGCGCAGACCGCATCATTTGGGGTTCCAACTATCCAGTGGTGAAACGCGCCTGTGGTTATCTTGAGGCTCTGGAATTCGTTCGTACCGAATGTGACTTTCTTTCTAAACCTGATCTTGCGGCCATTCTTGGTGGCAACTTCGCTCGTGATTTTGCTTCTGGCACAAGGCTCACGCAATGACAGCAACAACTGCACAAAATAAACGGGCACCACTCGAAGGTTTACGAGTGCTGGACTGCGGCACCATTATCGCTGCCCCATACTGTGCCGCATTACTCGCGGACTGGGGGGCTGAAGTCATCA
>JBAWWV010000091.1:0-13322 GCA_037146575.1 Alcaligenaceae bacterium
TTCAGACCGAAGTCTGTGCATTGCATGGCGGCATTGGTCAGGTCGCGTCCAAAATTCGCGAGCACCAGAATGTCAGGATTGAGTGCTTTGATCCGCGGCATAAACGCTGAGTAATCCGACGCACCAAGAGGGTGACGAATATCTGCAACGGTGTTTGCGCCAAGCGGTTTGCCAGCTCGTTCAAACGCACGAACCATTTCGTGTCCATACGCGTAATCAGCCGTTAGAAAAGCAATCTTTTTTCCAAAGAGTGGGATGGCATAGCGCGCGACGGCACCTGCAGTCATGGTGGGATTCAGCGCTTCGTGGAAGGTGTAGGGGCTCCATTCTTTGGCTTCGTTGATCGCATCGGATTGACTGATCGAATTAAATAAAATCTTGCGTTCTTTGCAAACGGCATTGATTGATAGTTGAGTGGCGGCAGATAGCGAGCCGACAATGAAATTCACCTTATCTTTTTCAATCAGTTCCAGGGTACGCGTTGCGGCCTCGCCTGGATTCAATTTATCGTCGCGGACTAATAATTCTGCTTTACGACCGTTAAAGCCACCCGCGTCGTTGAATTCTTTGACGGCGAGTTGAGCGGCCTTGACCTGGTCTTGAGCTTCTGCAGAAAAGGCGCCTGTTAACGGCGTAGGAAAGCCAATCTTGATAGTCTCGCTCTGGGCGCGGGCCAGGCTCATCCCGAAGGGGGTACTTAGAACTGCGGCGCCCCCAATGATGAGTTGTCTTCTCGTTTTGTTGGTTGTTACCTGTTTCATGTTTTTCTCTCTCTTGTTGAAGGGTGAATGTAGTCAATGCGCGGTGACTTGGCTACTCAGATCAATAGCGGTTTCTTTCATGACGATATCGGCGCTTCTAAACTGTGCTTCCTTGTTGCTTTTTTCTTTCGTGACTTGTGATTGCATATAGCGACCTAAGTATTGCGCGCGTGCAACGATAGCTTGCCCGGCTTGCAAGCGCTCATCCCTGTAGGCAGTAAGTGCTTGAGGCGTCGCACCAAAATTCTGAATATGTTTGGCTAAGCTCAGCGCGTCATCGCCCGCCTTGGTGACACCCATACCGACGTGAGGGCGCGCGACGAAACCTGCGTCACCCATCAAGGCGATCCTGTTAAATACAATTTCAGACGAATTGACATCGTAGATGGCTTGTACAAAAGGGTGGTCAGTTTTTTCGATGATCTCGGTATATTGCGGAGCTAGCACCATTTTTGAAGCCTCTCGCATGCGTGCAATGTGCGCGGGCTTAATCTTCGAAGGCGGGATCCCGTGTGCATAGTGTGTGCCAGACAGATCGGTCAGATAGTCATTGAGTTCAGTCGCGGCTACAGGCCGGTACCAAACAAAGTTGTAGCAGCGCTTTCCGACGCGAGTGTCATAGTCAAAGCCTGCAACAGGGTAGCCTAGCATTTGCTCGCCCTCAGGCAGGCAAAATCCAAAGTAATTAAACAACGTATCCAGAGTGCTCTTGGACAATAAACTTTCGTGGCACACACCACGCCAGGCAACATAACCTGCGTATTCAGGCTTAATGTCTGGCGCCACGGTGGGACGTACTGCAGAGCGAAGCCCGTCAGACGCAATCAGCAAGTCGGCAGAATAATGACTGCCGTCTTCGCAGTGCACTTCGACCTTATTTGAATCTTGAGACACCTGTTTCACAGCCTTACCTTGCAGATAGAGATCAACGGGCAGGCAACTTTTTAGTAACAGGTAAAGCCTGCTCCACGAGGTCAGTATTTGAGTCATTGGAAGTTCGTTGAGCGTCTCACCCTTTAGCCCGAGTACCACACGATTTGTCACCAAGACACCTAGCGTGTCATCAACCGATACACCCGCTTGTCTTAAGGACTCAAAAAGTGGGCGATGCGTGACGATCCCTGCTCCGCGGCCGTCCATCGGGTTCATTGATTTCTCAAGCAAGACAATCTCGTGCCCCTGTCGATACAGAATATTGGCGGCGAATAAACCGCCCAAAGAGCCACCCACAACGAGTATCTTTGCCATGAGGTCGACTTAGGCTGCCTGAGAGTCCAGTGCGATTTTTTCTTCAGCTGGATAATTTAGTTCGATGACCACTCCAGTGGGATCGTCTAAAAAGATTTGATGCAGGTTCAAACTAGGGACTGTTCGCTCTCTGAAGGGGATCTGCAGGCTCGTAAGCACTTCGATTCGTTGCTTTAAGCCAGTTGCAAAAAAAGCGACGTGGTCGATACAACCTGTGCCAGACAGGCTATCGAGATCTCGATCGCCTAGATATTGTTTTAAGCCCTCTGGGTCGTTCTTGTCGATGCCAATGACGTGCAACACAGCATTAGCGTAGCTACCATGATCGCCGTTGTAGAGCCACACGCCCGGAAAAGGGAAGCTCGGTCTCGGGCCCTCGGTTAACCCGAGCGCCTGGCTGTAGAAAGCAGACGTTTTGTTTAGTTCAACGCTGCGAATAGAAAAATGATTCAAACTTAGACTTGACATGATTAACTCCGATGTTCACTAAATAAGGCTTGCGCTGAAAGAAGGTAGGATGTCACCCTGTCTTTGATGATGTCGTCTTCTGCGACTGGTTGGCAATCGCTATAAAAAGACTGACCGTATATCCAACGGCTGAGTGCAATGTAAAAAATACCGCCATGTAAACCCATCAACAGTGCTAATTCCTTTTGACTGGGCTTGGCACGTGTCTTGCGCTTGCAATGTTTACGCGTCTCGCGAATTAATTTAGGGATCAGCTCAGCGCGCAACATGTCAAAAAAACGATCACTAATACTTCTGTCGCTGAGCCCTGAAAAAATCAGAATACGCACCAAATCGTAGGTCAAGAAGGAGGACAAATAATCTTTATAAAAATCGATCAACTTATCTTCGGGCGACAGACTTTTATCATTTAACAAATCTTCCCATTCTGGTTTCCAGCGCTGTTCGAAGACCTCTTCGTAAACCTGCTTGATGAGAGCGTCTTTGGTAGGAAAGTAGTGATACAGAAGTGCGTGCGTAATCCCAAGTTCTTGCGTTAACTGGCGGACTTGTCCATCCAAGCCATGCTTAGCAAAAAACTTGATCGCGCCAGCGAGTATCTGTTGTTTGCGCTCGCCCGCACTCAGTCGACGGCGCCCCGCAACATTCGGCGGTGAGGCTTCAAATTTACTGGTTTCGTTCGATTGGAAAGCCAGGGGCATAGGTCGTCAGGGTTTGTCCGAATGTCGAGTTATTGACCAAAAGGTAAATAATGATGCATTGTTGAACATAGAGTCGATAATCGACTATCCGGATAAACCCCAAGGACCATGATGGAACTGAACGGCGAGCAGTTGATAGCAGCGCCCGTATCGCAGGTTTGGCTGGCTTTAAATGATATCGAGATACTCGCTAAAGCGATTCCTGGCTGCGAAGAAATCAATCGCATCACGCCCGAAGAGATTCACGCCAAGGTCATGTTTAAAATCGGTCCGGTTCGGGCGAGATTTTCGGGAAAACTGTTGCTCAGTGAAGTGGTACCCGATCAATCGTGTCTGCTTGCCTTTGAGGGATCGGGTGGTGCGGCAGGCTTTGCAAAAGGTCGCTCGCGCGTCGAACTCAAGGCGGTCGAGCAAGGCACTTTAGTTTGCTTTAGCACTGAAGCTTCAATCGGTGGCAAATTGGGCCAGATTGGAGGGCGGTTGATCAGTGCCTCAGCCAAGAAAATTGCCGACGATTTTTTTCAAAGACTATCGAACGAATTAAGTGGAGACTGCATTAAGCAGTCTGTTTAAGGGATTCTTATGAAATCAGCTGCTTTTGACTATGCCAAACCTGAATCCTTAGCTGTAGCCTTGTCGGCCCTAGCTGAATACGGTGACGATGCGCAACTCATTGCAGGAGGCCAAACGCTTTTGGCAACGCTCAATCTGCGCTTATCTGAACCACGCTTACTGATCGATATTACTGGGATCAATGAGTTAAAGGGTATTAGCGTTACGGGGGGCTATCTCAGGATCGCTGCGTTAGTCACCCATACAGAAATTGAAGAGTCAGACCTGGTGGCCACGCATGCGCCGTTGCTTCAGGCAGCAGCCCCTCACATTGCGCATCGCGCGATTCGCAACAGAGGTACTTGGGGAGGCTCGTTGGCCTACGGCGATCCGGCAGCGGAATGGCCGGCGTGTAGTATGGCTTTAGATGCGACTATGATCATCGCGAGCGCAAGTGGCGAGCGTCGCATTCTGGCAAAAGATTTTTTTATTGACCTCTACACGACGGCGCTGGCGTCTGACGAGATCTTAGTGGCCACTGAAATACCTCTGGCCTCGGCTCAGCATGTTTACAGCTTTCAAGAACTGGCACGTCGGCATGGTGACTATGCGAGCGCTGGCTTAGCGGCTGTGGCGAATAGGGATGGGCAGACGCTCAAGGACTGCAGGTTTGCTTTTTTCTCGGTCGCTTCAACGCCCGTGTTGTGCCCGCTCGCACAGGATCTCGTGAATGGTCAGGTGTTGACTGAGGCGCTCATTCAAGAGGCTCGTCGCAGTGTTCAAACCAATGTCGAGACGATTGCCGACATTACAAATAGCGCGCAAGGTAAGACTCACTTGGTCGGGGTGCTACTCGAGCGCGCGCTTAAACAGTTAATGGCTTAAGTGCAGCGTCGACACCCTTGCAAAATTAGGAGATCAAATGACTATCAAGAAAAAAATCACCATGACCGTCAACGGTAGCGAAATTTCAGCCGAGATCGAGCCTCGCACGCATTTAGTCGATTTTCTTCGTGAAGAGCTTCATCTTAAAGGGCCTCACCTAGGTTGTGAGCAGGGCGCGTGCGGCGCCTGTACCGTCAAAGTCGATGACCAGATTGTTCGTGGGTGCTTAGTGCTGGCGGTGCAGGCCAATGGCTGCAAAGTCGACACCATAGAGGGGCTGACTCAAACAGGCGTATTACATGATTTGCAAGAGGCCTTCATGCGGCATAACGCCATGCAATGCGGCTTTTGTTCGTCTGGGATGTTGCTGGCTGCTGGCGAGTTAATTGAAAAGCAGCCAGAGGCGACGCGCGCACAAGTACGAGAATGGTTGTCTGGTAATTATTGCCGTTGCACTGGGTATCATGCGATTATCGATGCGGTCATGGACGTTCTGCAAACGCGTCTGGAGTCACACAATTCTGGAGTCACACCATGAATAAACCCGTTGAGCTTGAGGACTTAGTGTTAGATCCGGTGACCAGCGATCAACGTTATATCGGTATGAGCGAGCCTCGTCATAGCATGCGAAAGCTGCTTGAAGGTCAAGGCACTTACGTAGACGATATTCAGTTGCCTAGGATGGTACATGTGGTGTACTGGCGCTCTCCAGTTGCACACATGAAAATTGGAAAGATTCACGCTGAAGCGGTCAGAAAAATGCCTGGTGTCTTGGCGGTTGTAGATGGTGTGCAGATGGCGCAGCTTTGTAAGCCGTGGGTTGCGACGCTTGGGCATTTGGTTGGGATGAAGTCAGCACCTCAGCATGCATTGGCGATTGAGCGTGCCTGCTGGCAAGGTGAACCTGTTGTGGCGGTAGTGGCTCAAACACGCGCTCAAGCAGAAGATGCCTTGCAACACCTCGAAGTCGAGTGGGACGAGTTACCAGCTGTGGTGTCAATGGAAACGGCTTTGCATCCTGACACGCCGCTGATTCATCCAGAGCTCGGGGACAATCTGTGCTTTAGCCGCAGCCTTGAGGTTGGGCAGGTGGATGAACAATTTGCCCAGGCGCACGTTGTCGCCGAGGCGACTTTTGGTTTTGGCCGGCACACCGGCGTGACACTAGAACCGCGCTGTCAGATCGCCGACTACGACCGGGGAGAGCGCCGCTTAACTGTTTATCATTCGCAACAAGCCCCCCATATGATGCAAGACTTGTACTGCCGTCAGTTTGGTTTGTCTGAATCTGATGTGCGTGTGGTCTGCAAGGATGTAGGTGGCTCTTTTGGTATCAAGGTACACGCGTATCCAGATGACTTTGCAACGGTTGGCCTGGCGATCTTGCTGCAAAGACCCGTGAAGTTTGTTGCAGATCGTCTTGAATCTTTTACGAGCGATATTCACGCGCGCGAACATCGTGTGAAAGGACGTATTGCTGTCAACGAGGCGGGCGACATCCTGGCTTTCGAAATCGATGATTTGACCGGTATCGGGCCGTATTCGATGTTTCCGCGTACCAGTGCGATCGAAGGCAATCAGGTGGTGAACTTGGTGGGCGGCCCCTACAAGCATCAGCACTATCGCGCAAAATTAGACGTGGTATTTCAGAACAAAACACCCACCTGCCAATATCGTGGCGTGGGTCATCCCATCGCTTGTGCGGTCACTGAGGGTTTGGTGGATTTGGCTGCGCAAAAGCTGGGGATGGATCCACTTAAATTTCGTCAGCGTAACGTGATGGCGGATGACTCTTATCCCCGTACAGGTGCGTCAGGTATCAAACTAGAGGTGTTGTCGCACGAGCAATGTCTACGAACACTAGAAAGCATGATGGATTATCGTGCCCTGCGTCAAGAGCAAGCAGAGCTTCGAAAAAAAGGAATTTATCGTGGTATTGGCTTTGCGACTGTCATTGAATTGACCAATCCTAGCCCTGCTTTTTATGGGGTAGGTGGTGCTCGTATTGCATCACAAGACGGTGCGACCGCGCGGCTCGATCCAAGTGGTGTGGTGTCTATTTTGATCGGCGTGGGTGAGCAAGGGCAGGGCACTGAGGGTATCTATGCACAGATCGCTGCAGATGCTGTTGGTGTGCCCATCCAGCATGTCAGAATCATTACCGGCGATACGGATGTCACGCCTTATGGTGGTGGTACCTGGGCCTCGCGAGGGGCGGGCATAGGTGGCGAGGCCGTTCTGCTTGCCTCTCAGGCGTTGCAAACAAACATCTTGAATCTTGTGGGCGCCATCCTTAAGCGCGATTCTAACGAATTGGTCGTTAGAAATAGTTTTGTTCTGGATAAAACCAGCGGCGAACAATTATTACCTTTTAGTGAAATTGGTCGAATCGGATATTTCAGAACTGATACCCTGCCGAGCGGTTTTACACCAGAGTTGATGGTGACACGGCACTACTCGCAGACACAATATCCCTTCATTTTTACCAATGGGGTGCAAGCGTCTTATGTAGAGGTTGATCCCGAAACAGGTTTTATCAAGCTCCTCAAACACTGGGCTGTTGAAGACTGTGGTCGAGTGCTGAACCCCATGTTAGTGACCGAGCAAGTCAGGGGTGCGATCGTGCAAGGTATTGGTGGCGCCTTGCTTGAAGAGTGTCTGTACGACGAAAACGGCTTATTGCGCAATGGCAACATGGCAGATTATTTAGTCCCGATGGCCAATGAAATGCCAGACATTGAAGTCGCGCACGTTGAGACGCCTACGCTGTCCTCTAAATTAGGCGCCAAGGGCGCTGGTGAGGCCGGCACGGCCGGTGCACCGGGGGCAGTGATGAATGCGCTTAACGATGCACTCGCACCCTTTCAGACTGCGGTGTTTGATCAGCCGTTTACTTCAGAAAAGATTTTGAAGGCGTTGGGTAAGATATAAAAAATACTGATTTTTTAACGAGAGTCGGGCTTTGCTTCACGAGTTACTTCGCCGTGATCACCGTCAAGGCAGAGTTCTTGAGTACTTTGTCGATATTGGCGGGTAATTTTTTATCGGTGACGAGCGTGGTGATTTCATGCAAGGATCCTATCCGGACAGAGGCAAGCCGCCCAAACTTACTGTGGTCTACTGCCAGCACACTTTTACGAGAGCATTCCAGCATCGCTTTGACCACCGCTGCTTCGCTCTCGTGATATTCGAGCAGTTCACCACGTGTGTCGATACCTCCGGCGCTAAAAATACAATAATCGGCCCGATACTCGCGCACTGCATTCAGGGCAGTTGTACCACTCACACCCATGTTTCTGGCTTCAAGGTGTCCACCGATCAAAATGACATCAAAACGCTCTTGTTGTACCAGAATCTGCGCGGCCTCAACGTTGTTGGTGATGATTTTTAAATCAGTGCGTTTGATCAACGCACGTGCCACGGCGAGCATTGTGGTGCCGGGGGTTAAAAAAACTGAACTCCTATCGGGCATGAGCTCAGCGATTTTTCGAGCGATTGCGTCTTTTTCTTTTGAAAAATCGTTACGACGATCGATATAATTGCTATTAAACACACTCGAGGCGACAGATGCGCCACCATGTTGTCGAACCAGCAAGCCCTGATCGGCGAGCTGGTTCAAGTCACCCCGGATTGTTTGGGCAGAAACAGTGAATTGCTCAACCAGTTCTTCAATGCCGACATACCCTGCTTTTTGAATCTGTTGAAGAATCTTCTTCTGCCGTACTTTAATAGTCATGTTTAACTAACAACATAATGTTTCGAAAACTCTGGTCCCTGACCCGTCATTTCGATTGTGGCTGAGGTGCCCCATTTCTCTGACCACGGAGTCGCTAAGCGGTCTGTCAACGCATTCAGTTCTTGAACATAACGACAGGATTCGGTTTTTAAGTCTTGTTCAAAAGCAGCGATATTTGGAAAACGTTCAAACGCGGCATGCCAAATGGCTCTTCCACAAAGATAACCGCTGGCACCCGCGCGGTAGGCATATGTCAAAGACTGCATGAAATCCTCAGGACCCGCACCGGCACTCAACAACACCCAGGGGCGGGTGATATGTTGGCTTAAATCATCAAAGTGTTTCTGCCATGCCGTTGCCTGGCTGCTATCTGGTTTTGGCACGTTCAAAATCGCAGCGGGTGGCTCGAGCTTGTAGATATCCACTAAAAACTCTGGGCTGGCGAAATCTCGCATAGACTCAATGACGAGCTTGGTGCGATTTGCTTCAAGAAAGCCCGGAGTATCACTCGCAAGTGGGTAAACCAGAAGTTCAAGTAACAAGACAATATCGTGGTCTTTACACTCTTGCCCGATCTTTTTTACCAAGGCTTGCTGGTGTTCGCAAACTTTTGCGTCAGCATCGGGGCGATACCAAATAAGTAATTTAACCGCGTCCCCTCCGATACGCCGAATTTTTTCGACGCTCCAGTCGGGGATGGTTCGCGACAGGCGACCCTGCCCGAGATCGGTCGTGATGTGATGTTCGAGCGACAGGCACAAGCCAATACTCGGCGACATTTTTCCAACAGACGAAAAATATGCATAGTCAGGATCCAACAACATCGCGCTCGCATGGGGCGACAAATGCTCTGTCACGCTGGACTTCACCAGCGCCAGATCACTCCACGCAGCCTGCTCAACCCCTCGCTTCTGAGCGATTGGCTGCATCAAGGGGCCCCGCTGATCGATGGCGATCATTTTCCAGCGACCACCGTGATCTGCCAAGCGTCGCATACCCCAAAGTTTGCCGGGACTTATCTTTGCCATTTGAAATCCTTTAATAATTGATTGACTGTTGAGCGGTCAGGGATATTTGCCCACCCCGAACCGTTTTGACATTTCAGTGCCGCTGCAACCGTTGCAAATCTCGCGGCCTCTAAGGGATCTTGTCCCTCTCCCATCGCTAATGCGTAAGCGCCATGAAAAACATCACCTGCTCCATTTGTATCTATAGCGCTGACTTTGAGTGCAGGAATTTTGTAAACTTTTTGATCGATCAAGAAGACACTACCCTGCTCACCAAATGTGGCACCGACGACCGCCCGATTCATTTCCTGAGCTTCATGCAAAGAAAATTCGATGTTTTCTCGAGAAGAAAAATTTTTCAAACCTATCTCTGAAAATATGACATGATCAGCCAAGGGGATTAAGGCTCGAATCGAAGCGGGATCGCCGACATCGGCATCAAACACCCTGGGCAAGCCCCAGTTGCTCGCTGCTTGAAACAGTTTCTCGGCGCCTGCGGGCCAACGACTGTCTGCATGCACCGCGGCTTTGCTATTGAGCGCGTCAACAGGAATCGACAGGTCGTGACCAAAGCCTGCGCCGGGAAATACTGCCAGCATTCTTTCACCCGCTGCGTCTACGATCACAACCGCAACCGGCGACTGAGCTCCTGCAATCTGGGGCAAGCCGACAGCGACGCCAAAGCGCAATAAATCAGCGCGCATAGATTGCCCAATGGCATCATCGCCCAAGCGGCCCCAAAACTCTGCTTCGCCGCCCAGTTGGGCAACTGCGACCGACGCGGTCGCCGCCATTCCTCCTTGAGACTGCACAAAACCGTGCGCCGACATTTTTTGTGGTGTAGTCGGTAAAGTATCGACTTGAAATACGTAGTCACGCACAGCAATCCCCAAACAAACGACGTGTGCTGTCATCCTGAGCGCCCCGTTTCAAGATCAAACAGCAGGGCTTGAGACAGATCGATTGTGAACGCTAAGGTGTCAGCGACCGCGCCCGCAAAATCACCTGCGAGCCGAGCAATTAACTTTTGCCCCGCATAATCAATCGTTGCCAACGTATCTGAGCCTAAAGGCTCAAGCAGTAAAATCTTGCCACGAATGAGCACGACATCCCCAGGCTTAGCAAGCGTCAAGGTTTCGGCCCGCAAACCCAAATCAGCGCGACCAGAGATCGCACTGGGATACGTCAGACGCTCACCGGTGGGCAGGGTGATTGTGCTTTTATCAGAGTCGACCTGAATAAAGTTCATAGCAGGTGCACCCAGAAAACCAGCAACAAACTTCGAGGCAGGGCGGCGATAAAGTGCCAAAGGCGTACCGACTTGCTCAATCTGACCATGATTGAGCACCACGATACGGTCAGCCATGGTCATGGCCTCAACTTGATCGTGGGTCACATAAATTGAGGTTGTTTTTAAGCGTTGATGCAAAGACTTAATCTCCGCCCGCACATCGACCCGTAACTTCGCATCCAAATTAGAAAGTGGCTCGTCGAAGAGAAAAACCTTAGGGTGACGAACCATGGCACGCCCCATCGCGACACGCTGACGTTGCCCACCTGAAAGCTCTTTTGGAAGCCGACTCAACAAATGGGTAATCTGCAACATATCGGCAGCCTGTGTCACACGCGTTTCAATTTCATCTGCTGCAAACTTTCTCATTTTCAGGCCAAAGCCCATGTTCTTTCGCACATTCATGTGTGGGTATAAGGCATAGTCCTGAAATACCATCGCCACATCGCGTTCACTTGGATGCAGGCCATTCATCTGACGTCCATCGATTTCTATATGGCCTGCTTCAAAGCTTTCTAAACCTGCGATCATGCGTAACAAGGTCGACTTACCACAGCCTGAAGGACCAACAAACACAACAAATTCACCGCTTTCGATATCGACACTTAAATCGTCAATAATCAGCGTCTGCCCGAAAGACTTGCGGACCTGACGAATCACAACAGCACTCATATCAGCCCTCGTCTACCAGAGAAAACTGAGGTTTCAACTTTTGACCCGAAAAGAACTGAGTAAATAAGTTTTGTAAGCCCTCTAAGGGCACTTTGCCATCAACCAAACGATTAAACCTATCCATATCGTTTCTTAGAATCTCGATGTTGTTTTGGTACTCACTGATCGGGAAATAGAAAGAGCGAACATAGAAAAAATCCTTTCGCCTGATCGCTTTTGTTTCCTGCACACTCCATGCGTCAGCTTCACCGAGCTGAATCACCACGCCGCCCGGTGCAACCCATTCAAGTGCCTGTTGTCGCGCTTGATCTTTTCCACTGCACTCAAGAATCAAAGCAAACGAAGTGCGCTGGTCTGAATCAAAAGACTGTGCACCTAAGGTTATTGCCGTTGCCAGTCGCAGCGGGTTTGGATCGTAGGCGCCGATCGACTGGTAGCCAAAATGTTGCAACACGAGTAAAGCACCTAAACCGATTGGCCCGAGTCCCATGATCAAGACGCGGCCAGACTGAACCAAACGAGAGGCTAAGCGCACACCATGGGCAGCGGTACCAATCGTGTCCAGTAAAAGAGGGGCTAAATGTGTTGGGATATCATCAGGCACGGGTAACAGACACTGCGTTGGCACAAGCAAGGCCTCTGCATAGCCCCCCGGGCGTTGCCAGCCCATTAGGTCGGTTGCGTTTTCACACAGTTGGGTTTGCTGGTTGAGACATTGCTCGCACTGACCACACCACACTGGGATATACACCAAGCAACGTTTACGATGCAACGCGTGACCTAGCTGGTCTACTTGGCCTACGATTTCGTGCCCGGGTGTGACAGGCCAACCTAGTTTGAAGGGCCGCGCATCACTGCCGCAAAGCGAACACGCCAGCACGCGCAGTAGCACCTCTTGCGCATTGGGTACCGGCAAGTCTGCCTCAACAATTTGGATGTTGCCATCCCCGGTAAATTTAGCGCATCGCATCGACTACCCCTTTACCGCACCAAAAGATAAACCGGAGACCAAACGGCGTTGAATCACGAGCGTCAACAAGATCGGGGGCAGGGCGATGACGCTCGCTGCGGCCATTAGTGTCCCCCAGTTGGTGACACCTTCGCCGATAAAATTGAAAGACGCCACAATCGCCGTTTTAGAATTGATGCCAGACAACACCAAGGCAAATAAAAAATAATTCCAAGAAAAGATAAAGCTCAAGATTGTTGCCACCACCAGACCGGGTGCAACGATCGGCAGGGCAATCAACCATAGAATTTTCCAACTGCGACAACCATCGATTTGTGCACTTTCTGATAACTCACGCGGGAGCCCATCAAAGTGCGGCAGCAAGGTCCATAAAATAATCGGCAGCGTGATGACTGCATGCGTAATGACCAAAACGGTGATGCTGCCCGTTAACCCAACTTTTGAAAACATAATGAACCAGGGCAGTAAAAAAAGCGTGCCCGGTGCCATACGCGCAAATAAGGTCAGGGTGGCAGGCCAGGCCATGCGGTGCCAAGAAATTGCATACGCAGCTGGTGCGGCTAACAGCATGCCTAAGATCGTCGAGCCGCCTGCGACATAAAAACTATTCAGAGTGTTTTCAAGAAAATCTGTCCGGACAAACAGCATCCGATAATTATCTAGCGTTGCAGTGAAAAAAAGTTCTGGTGGATATTTGGTAATTTCTATACGATTTTTAAAACTGGCCATGAACATCCAGCCAATTGGGGCAAATAATACGAGCGCCAAAATCATCGCTTGAACAGTGCTCAGTACTCGAAAAAACTTTGTCGAGGTAGGACTGACTACCATGTCAGCCTCCGCCGAAACTGCGAAAATACCAGAACCACAGCAAAGACGATGGTGCTGAGTGTGATCATCAATGCTGACGCATAGCCGATATCAGAAAACTCAAAACCCTTGCGGTAAGCATAAATATTTAGGGTTGATGACGCGTAGCCGGGCCCGCCCTGGGTCGTAATATAGATCAGATCAAAGAAGCGCAACAAGTC
>JBAWWV010000092.1:0-13214 GCA_037146575.1 Alcaligenaceae bacterium
CGAGTACTCTCTATGATGTGGTTGTTATCGGTGGTGGTAACGCCGCATTGTGTGCAGCGATTTCAGCGCAAGAGGCTGGCGGCAATGTCTTGGTGATCGAACGCGCACCACACGAACATCGTGGCGGTAACTCTGCTTATACCGGCGGTGCCTTCAGAATCGCTTATGACGGCGCAAATGATCTGGTCAAATTAATGCCAGATCTACATCCTGAAGAGTTACGCAATAGCGACTTCGGCACTTACACCAAAGATCAGTTTTATGACGAAGTGATCGCGATGAGTGGTTATCGCGCAGATGCAGACGTCTTGCATACGGTCGTACACGAAAGTCTGCCAACCATGCTTTGGTTGACTCAGCATGGCGTTCGCTTTGTCCCGCTCTATGGCAGACAAGCCTTTAAAGTTGATGGTAAACATAAGTTCTGGGGCGGCTTAACGGTCGAGGTCTCGGGCGGTGGCCTAGGGCTAATACAAACACTGTACAAATATGCCGAAAAATCAGGCATTCATTTGCGCTATGCCACGCGGGCAGTTGGCTTAACGCGCAACGATCATGGCTGGACGATCGAGGTTGAAACCGAAGGTACTCAACAACACATTTCTACTAAGACAGTCGTCATGGCGACTGGTGGCTTTCATGCCAACTTAAAATGGCGCTCAATGTACCTGGGGCCAAACTGGGATATGGCCAAGGTGAGAGGTTCACGCTACAACACGGGCGACGGCATCGACATGGCGATCAATGTCGGCGGTGTGGCGCATGGCCACTGGACCGGTTGTCATGCCGTCTTTTACGATTTAAATGCGCCGACCTACGGTGATATCAATTTATTGAATCAGCAAAAAAATTACTTCTCGCTGGGGATTGTCGTCAACGCTGAAGGTCAACGCTTTGTGGATGAAGGAAGCGATTTTCGAAATTACATTTATTCAGGCATGGGAGCCAAAGTGCTGACTCAGCCCGGAGCAATCGCGTGGCAAATTTTCGACGCAAAAACCTCAAGCTTGTTGCCCGATGAGTATCGCGTCAAGCACGCCACACGCTATACCTCGGACACCTTAGAAGGTTTAATCGGGCAGTTTGAAGGGATTCGCAAAAAAGCAGTGCTTCAAACAATTTCTGCTTTTAATCAATCCGTCGACCAAGCTACCCCTTTTAATCCGGCCGTGCTAGACGGACGTGGCACCAAGGGGCTTATCATTCCAAAATCAAACTGGGCACAACCGCTGGATACCGGCCCGTTTGTGGCCTATGCCGTCACCTGTGGCATTACCTGCACCTATGGTGGCGTCAAAATCAATCCCACAGGACAAGTGCTAGACGAATTCGATCAACCCATTTTGGGACTTTACGCGGCGGGCGAAATGGTAGGAGGTCTGTATTACACTAAATACGCAGGTGGTGCGGGACTCACTGCTGGCTCGGTGTTAGGTCGCATCTCTGGGAAACATGCTGCAAACTTGGCCAAAAATAAAATAGAAAATTAATCCGCGCAGGTTAATTCAAATAAAAAGAGAGACTATTTATGTATCCGACCATAAAGACTGTTATCACCGCCTTGCTGGGCTTAATCATGCCCTTGAGTGTCTGCGCTCAAACCGCAGACTACCCCAATAAACCGATTCGCCTAGTTGCGCCCTTTGCGGTCGGTGGAAGCGTTGATATTTTGGCTCGGACCGTCGCAGATACGCTTTCAAAAGCCACGAATCAGCCAGTCATCGTTGAAAATCGCCCAGGCGCCAGTGGCAACATCGGCATGGAAACCGTAGCAAAAGCAAACCCTGATGGCTACACGCTTTTATTCGCCAGTACAAATCTGACACTCAACCCAGCGGTTTATCCAAAGGTTCCTTTCGACCCGATCAAGGATTTTGTCGCAGTGACAAATGTTGCCTACGCACCGATGATTCTGATCACTCGGCCAGACTTTGGTGGTGACTCACTTCAATCACTGATTCAGTATGGCAAGAGCAATCCTGGCACACTCAATTTTTCGAGCAGTGGTGCGGGCGGTGCGCCCCACCTTGCGGGTGAAATGTTTCAAATCCTCACGGGTATCAAAATGACGCATATCCCCTATGCGGGTGCTGCGCCAGCCATTACAGATATCGTCTCAGGCCAAGTGCAAATGACCTTTACGACCTATATCTCTGCGCAGGCAATGCTGAACTCTGGTCGTGTCCGTGGCTTAGCAGTCGCGAGCTTAGCGCGTTTAAAGGCTTTGCCAAACATTCCAACGTTTAAAGAAAAAGGCTTTGAAGGCATGGAATTTGGCACGATGTTTGGTTTGATTGCACCGGCTGGCACGCCCCCAACGATTATCACGCGTCTTTATCAGATCATCAAAACGGCTTCTGAAAATCCGGCTTTTCAAGAAAACATCGTTAAGCAAGGTGGCTATATGGTAGTCAACACGCCCACCGAATACGACAAATATATAAAAGATGACGTCGCTAAGTGGGATAGCTTTATTAAAAAAATAGGTGGCGTCAGTCAGAACTAATGCATTCAAAAATACCACTTACTGAATAAGCTAAAACATGAAAAAAAAATTGTTGCCGGTGCAATCTCTAGAAATTATTTCAATATGTCCTTCTGGATCGCCGCCCATCAAGGGATGTTCACAGCCGAAGGGCTTGACGTTACGATTGACCTGCACGAGCCTATCGATGAGGTATGGCGGCGCCTTTAAGATGGCCGGATGGATTTAGCAGCAAAACTGTTGACACTTGAACAAGTCACGCAAGCATTGACCACGTGTACCACGATTGGTCAAGTAAACGATGCCAGTGCAGCGGGGCACGCCTTGATCGTATCTCGCCGCTCTACCATATGATGCAAATAAAGAGGATACATTTATGTCAAAGACAAAAGCCTTGCGCGACGCAATCTACAAACAAGAAATACTCGTTCTGCCAGGCGTGTTCGACGGTTTCAGCACTCGACTGGTAGAGCACTTTGGCTATCAAAGCGCTTTCATCACCGGCAGCGGAGTCAGCGAATCACGACTGGGGCAAGTAGATGTTGGCATCATGGGACTAGAAGAAAACGTAGCGGGAGCACGCGCAATGGTTGCTTGCTCAGAATTAGCCTTGCTCGCCGATGGAGACACAGGCTACGGTAACGCTGTCAATGCCTATTACACCGTCCGAGGATTTGAACAGGCCGGTGTGTCTGGCGTCATGCTCGAAGATCAAGTTTGGCCGAAACGTTGCGGTCACATGCGCGGCAAAGAGGTCATTGCGCAAGAAGAAATGGTCGAAAAACTTCACGCGGCCTGCGAAGCGCGTCGCGACCCAGATTTCATCATCAAATCGCGCACCGACACACTCGCCACCCATGGCATTGATGAAGTGATAGGTCGTCTCAATGCGTACGCTGAAGCCGGGGCCGATTTGCTTTTTGCCGATGCCCTTCTAGATGCAGAGCAGATTCGCTTAGTCGCAAAAAACGTGCCAAAACCTTTATGCGTCAATATGGGGTTCGGAATCAGACAACGTTCGACTACGCCGCTGCTCTCGGCCGCTCAACTGCAAGAATTAGGCGTTGCTGTGGTCATTTACCCCCGATTGCTCACAGCTTGTGCGTTAGCCGGCATGAAATTAGGCTTGCAATTGCTCGGAGACTCTCTCGCAAGCGGCAAAGTCGTTGACCGACCAGATGCCGCTTTCAGCTTTGAAGAACTCAACGAAGTCATGGGCATGCAACACATTCAGTCACTAGAGTCTAAATTCTTAACTGACGCACAAAAAAAAGCGAAGTATGGCGACGAGCACGTTGCGCCTGTCAACCTAAACGGGACAAAATGATGAAAGGAATAGAGAAAAATGCTCTCCCGGCGGGAGCGGTAGATTGTCATGCCCACGTGATCATGAAGAATGTTGCACTCGTTGCCGAACGACATTCTGCCCCTGCCCGAGATTGCGACGTCCAAGAGTATCTGCAAATACTAGATACGCATGGCGTCACCTACGGACTGCTGACTGCCCCGAGTTTTTATGGGTCAAATAATGAGGTGTTGCTCAACGCACTAAAAATCGCGAATGGGCGCTTGCGCGGAACAGCGATCGTAGAGCCGACAATCACTGAAACTGAACTGGCAAAACTACAAGCCGCAGGTATCTGCGGGCTGCGATTGAACTGGATACGCCGCGAAAAAATTCCTGATATCACCTCTGAGCCATACACAGCCCTGCTCGCGAAAGCTCGCGATGCAGGGCTGCATATCGAGGTCTACCTCGAGGGTGAACTTTTAGCGCCGGTACTCAAGGCCATCAACCGCAGTGGCGCGAAGGCTGTCATCGATCACTTCGGCCACCCCCCCGGGCCAGATGCCTCAAACAGTCAGGGTTTCATTGCTCTACTGGATGCGATTGATCAAGGCAACACTTGGGTGAAACTGTCTGCGCCCTATCGCTTGCGAAATGCGACCCCAAATGAATTGATTAAAAAAATAATTGACCGTGCAAACGGCGAACGTGCGGTTTGGGCCACCGATTGGCCTTGGGTTGGCTTTGAGAACAAGTTGTCTTATGATCAGTGCGTTGCTTGGCTGTTCGACTGGATTTCTGATGAACGCACTCGCAACAACATTTTAGTCAACACACCTCAAACCTTGTTTGGATTTAATAGCAGCTTATAGGTGAAAATCTAGGCTAAAGTTATTCATTCGATAAGATCACGCAGGGACTGGAGACGCTATGAAGAACAAATATAAAGTCTTAGGTGTATCGCTTTTATTAGCCTTCGCACAAATATCATCAGCCAATGATGTCACAACTTTAATCATTCCCACTGGGCCCGGTGGCGGCACCGACACACTATTTCGAGCGATTGCACGTTACGCAGAGCCTCACCTTAAGTCCACGATCGTCGTTAAAAATGCTGGGGGCGCAGGAGGATCGATAGGGGTCACACAACTGACAAGAGCCAATCCTGATGGCAATACGCTAGCTGGCGTGTGGATGGGGCCGATTACAACTGTTCCCCACACAATCAAAGTCTCGTACACACTCAACGATTACATACCAGTTTTGTTTGTGGACAGCGCCCCCTATGTCATGTGCGTTCGTCCAGATTTTCCTGCACAAACGGGCAAAGAATTTTTAGATCGACTGAAGGCAAATCCAAATACCTACAGCTATGGAACGGATGGAGTCGCCGGACCGGCTCAATTAGCATCTGAACTTATTTTTAGGGAGTACGGTATAAAAGCGCGCGATATTCCGTACCGAGGCGCCGGAGAAACGATGCCCGCGTTACTTGGCGGAGTGATTGACATCTATGTGGGATCTGTACCGCCGGCTGTTGCCATGGAAAAGGCCGGCACAGCAAAATGCTTGCTCGTGACCTCGGCTAAAAAATCTGCGTCCCTGCCTAAAGCGACCAGCCTAGATGAGTTAGGCATGGCCGACAAAGAATTGCTGCTCTGGCATGGCCTTATCGCGCCCCCAGGCACACCCCCTGCCGTGATACTCAAAATACAAGATGCGTTTGAAAAAGCAGTGAATACGCCAGAGATTGTTGAGTTTTTTAAGACTGCGGGCGTAGAGAAATCAATACTAAAAAGCGATGCCTTTGCTGCACATATCAAGAAAGAATACGATAAGCTCGGAAAACTGATCAAAGAGCTAGGTCTGCAATAAAAAACCATAGCCAATTGCCGTCATCTCAAACGACAGAAGCCCGTTATGACGAAACGGGGCGCAATCACTGAGACGACCCGAGGGTCGAGTGCCTTTGTGAAGCAAACGCTTTCATGTGCCGGGCCATCAAGCGGAAGGCGCGCGCTCGTTTAACGAGCTTGCCAGCCCCCACCTAAAGCTTTGATGAGCGCAACACTGGTTAAAAGTTGATTGTTCGATATTTGAACCGCCTCGCTTTCAGCTTCGAGAGCCATCCGCTGCGCGATCACGACATCCATCAACGACACTAAGCCGGCACCATAACGCTTAGTGGCCAAAAAGGCTGCGCGCTCGGCACTCGTGACAGCAGCCTTTTGATGCGCAGCTTGGCTCATCAGAAAGCGAAGACCAGCCAATGAGCTTTCAACTTCTTGAAAAGCGCGAAGCAAAACACCTTGATACAACGCCACTCGCTCTTGATAAACCGCTCGGGTGCGTTCAACATTTAAGCTGATGCGGCCTGCATTAAAAACTTGCTGAAACAACGTAGCGCCAACGCTCCAGACTGAACTGGTACCGTTTGCAAGTGTCAATAGATCGCTCGTGTTAAAACCAAACGCCGCAGTCAATTGAATAGTAGGAAAATAAGCCGCTGTCGCCACCCCAATTTCAGCGTTATACGCAACCAAATCACGCTCTGCGACCGCAATGTCTGGCCGTCTTTGCAATAAATCTGACGGAAGCCCCACCGGTATCACCGGAGTTACTAATTTAAACGGCTGACTAGCAATCGTAAAACCTTCAGCTTGTTTGCCCACCAGCGCTGCCAACTTGTACAACAGTTCGGTACGCTTTTTTTCAGTGCCCTGAATTTGAGCCTTAGTCGATCTCAAGTCTGTCTCAACATAAGTCAAATCAAGATCGCTGGCCAACCCGTCTCGAAAACGCGCAGCCACGAGATCACGCGCAGTTTGGCGTAGCACCATGTTTTTGTTTAGAATCCGCAGTAACTCATCCGTCGTACGCAATTGAAAGTATGTTTGCGCAACCTCACCCGTCAAGGTCAAAAGTGCGGTTTGATATGCCGCGACACTCGAATCTAAACGGGCTTGGGAGGCTTCAATTTGTCGGCGTATACGTCCCCAAAAATCAATTTCGTACGTCGCATATAAGGGGATTGCAGCGATACCATTTGTGTTGTTACTTGGCAAATAGCCATGCGAAACATTGGTGGGGATGTTGGGAGAATCACTCGTGCTATTGAGAGAGATTCCTGAGCGACTATTGGCTAACCCAAAATTAATTTCTGGATACAAATAACTGGAAGACATCCCAGTGAGAGTTTGAGCTTGTTTGATACGGGACGCTACCGCAAGCAAATCAGGGTTTTGTTGTACCGCGTGATTTTCAAGTTCATTCAAGACCGGATCAGCAAAAACCGACCACCAATCACCGCGTCCAACATCGTCTTGTGGTTCAGCGACTGACCAGGGCCCCATCTCAGAGAAGCTTGGAGCGACGGTTGCTGCAGGCCGTACATAATCCGGCCCAACCGGCGCACAGGCGCAAAGCAGGCAACTGGCGAAAATCGCCAGCCAAACGCCCCACCGGCGGCGAGTCAGTGCCATGCTTGACTCATTTTTTTACTGCGGGCGCTAAAGGTGCCACACGAACTTTCAGCCCAGTACGCAACAAGTCACTTGGACTTAGCACAACCCGCTCACCTTCGACACAGCCTGCGACTATTTCAACCGTCTTACCAAAATCACGACCCAGGCGAACTTCCCGAATGGTGATCACGTCATCGTCACCGACCACAGCAATCCGCGTGCCGTCTGCACCCATTATCACGGCGGCTCCAGACACCACAATAGGTGGCTTTTGTACGTCAAGACTAAATTTGACTACCGTGTACATACCAGCAAGCAAAGCGTTGTCAGGATTAGGGACTTGCACCTCAACCACCATTGTACGAGAGGCCGAATCTAAGACCGACGCGCTGCGCGTAATCTTGCCCTTAAAACTTCGATCAGGATACTCGCGCAGCAGGACATCAACCTCTGCGCCGTCGTGAATCATTGGCAAATAGTTTTGCGGCACAGCAACATAAATGCGGGCTGGGTCGACCCGATAAATACGGTACATCCAAGCCGATGGATCGTGGCTACCTGCATTGATAAGTGAGCCCGTTGTCGCCTTGGCAATGTTACGCGCACCGATCGTGCCCGTATACGGTGCGTAGATCTTTTTAAAGCCTGTCATCTCTACCAGACGCCCAACCTCGGCCTCGGCCGCGGCTACGTCATTTGTGCGTGCTGCCAATTCGGCCGCATAGTTATCGACTTCTTGTTGCGATACCGCTGCGTCTTTCAAGAGCCCTTTGTAGCGACCGTGGGTGATGCGCGAAATATCGAGCTTAGCTTTTTGCTGCAATACTTGCGCTCGGGCCTGGCTGAGTTGCTGATCAAGCTCTGGCGCATCAATTTCAGCAAGTAACTGACCAATCTCAACCTTGCTTCCGATATCAACAAACCAACTTTTAACGTAGCCGTCCACACGCGCATAGATGGGAGAATCCTCATAAGCCTTAACGTCGCCTGGCAAGCTAAGCGAAATTTTATTTGGACCTGGCTGAGCCTTAAACGTGACAACGAGCGGAAGAGCTACCGGCGCAGCGGGCGCGGCCTGCGTTTTGCCCTTGGATATTCTGAGTGCGACAAATACCAAAACAATAGCGACGATGAGGCCAAGCCACAGAAAGGTTTTACTTGAAACACGACGCACATCATTCATGACCCAAACCCAATGCTTACTCAGAATTAAATAATTATCTTCGGTCTGTCACGGCAGGGAAGCACGCCCCATCGTTATCTGAACTATAGCTGATATCGGCAGAACATCGATCAATACTGTTAAATCTTAGAAAATTAAGTTACGCTAAAGACGCACTGGACGTTTAAGATGCACTGGATCGTTGTTTGCTGATAAATTGGAACCTCAACTTCTCACTTATTCAGGCGTTGTAAAAAAGCTCACAATCAGATTAAATTCAGAGCTCTCTTTGTTTAAGTTAGATAGCGCCGCCGATGACAACGGTCGGTCACAAAACCTTCAGAAATAAAGTCGCACCCGCTCATGTGGATTGTCAAACTCGCGCTACGCAGGCCCTATACTTTTTTAGTCGTAGCATTTCTTTTGATTCTGGCTGGCGTCGGCGCTAGCATCAAAATGCCTCGCGATATTTTCCCAGCGATTAACGAGCCTGTCGTCACAGTCGTTTGGAATTACCCCGGCTTTCCACCTGAAGACATGGCCAACCAGATCTCACAGTGGAGCGAATTCCTGACGACGCAGTTCGTCGGCAATATTAAAAATATTGAGTCGCGTAACGTTTTTGGGTTTAGTGTCATTCGCCTATATTTTCAACCCGGCGTTGATATCGGGGGCGCGATGGCACAGGTTACGTCAGTGTCTCAAACCGTTCTAAAAAGAATGCCCTTGGGCACGACTCCGCCGTATATTTTGGTATATGACCCCTCAAGTGTGCCGGTCATGCTTGTTGCACTTGATAGCCAAGAAATGAGTGAGGCTGAACTCTTTGATTTTGGTATGTTTACAGTGCGACAAGCCTTATCTCCGGTAGCGGGCGCCCAACTACCGCTGCCCTACGGGGGCACACCGCGCGTCATCACGATCGATCTTGATCCTGTCCGCATGCAAGCCTACGGCGTTACACCATCCGATGTTAACCGTGCATTGAACTCTCAAAATTTGATTCTACCCACCGGCTCGGTCATGATTGACAAAACCGAGTACATGCTAAAGGTGAACAGTAGCCCCTCCACCATGGAACTACTGAATAAAGTACCCGTTAAAAGCATCAACGGTAGCCTCGTCTATATCGAGGATATCGGACACGCGCGTGACGGTTATCTGCCGCAGACTAACATGATTCGGTACAACGGCCACAAATCCGCCTTGGTGTCCGTTGGCAAATCCGGTAACGTTTCAACTCTAGACGTCATCGCACAGGCAAAAAGTGTTCTAGAGAAAATTCCCACACCCGCTGATCTGAAGTTCTCAGTGCTCTTTGATCAGTCTCCTTTTGTAACAGGGGCCATTCAAGGCGTCATAATTGAAGGGCTCACGGCAGCCTCGCTCACCTGTTTGCTCATCCTACTTTTTCTAGGCAGTTGGCGTAGCATGGTAGTAGTTGTGGTGTCGATTCCAGTCTGTGTCTTCACTTCAATTTTTATCCTACACAGCCTCGGTCACACACTTAACCTAATGACTCTCGGGGGTTTGGCGCTCTCAGTCGGGATTTTGGTCGATGACGCAACGGTCACTGTAGAAAATATTCATCGTCATCTCGAGATGCGCAAAAACCTGATTCAGTCGATCTTAGATGGAGCCCGCGAAATTTCCATCCCCGCCTTCGTGTCAACCCTTTGCATCTGTATTGTATTTTTCCCTGTCGGCTTGCTGACTGGGGCACCCAAGCACCTGTTCCTTCCGATGGCACTCGCTGTCGTGTTTGCCATCGTCACTTCATACTGCTTGTCTCGCACCTTGGTGCCTGTTTTGACGCACTATCTCATGCGAGGTACGCCGTCGCACGGCGACCATGCTGCGAGTGGGGCGAAACAAAATATCTTTGCACGTATCTCGCTCAACTTTGAACGTGGGTTTGAAACGTTTAAAAAACGCTACCTTTCAATCTTGCAGTGGTCTCTTTTCAATCCAAAAAAAATTTTCAGTATATTTGGTTTAGCGACACTCATCGCCTGCGCAAGCCTGCCTTTTGTGGGGCGTGATTTTTTCCCGACGATTGATGCAGGTGAGTTACGTTTACATGTTTTAGCACCCACTGGCACCCGCATTGAAGAAACTGCAATCTATTTCAGCCAAGTCGAGGAGGCCATTCGCGAGTTAGCCGGTTCTGACATCGCCGTCATTTTAGACAACATCGGCATCCCACCTCCAAACAATATCGCTCTGAGCGACAACGTTACCGTCAGTTCAGCCGACGGTGAAATATTAATTGCACTGAAGCCTGAGCGCACGCGAAGCGCTCAAGAATATATGCGTTTACTCAGAGTCCTGTTGCCTGAAAAGTTTCCGAATCTCTCGTTCTATTTTCAACCAGGCGATATGATGAATCAGATTCTGAACCTAGGCTTGCCTACGCCAATTGACGTCAGAGTGTTTGGTTTAGCAAGTGAGGATGTCCTCTTTAATTTTGCAAAACAAATCGAAGAACGGATGCTGAAAATTCCGGGGGCTGTCGACGTGCACATTCAGCAGCGCAGAGATCAACCCACTCTTAATATTAACGTTGATCGTGAACGTGCTGCACAGATGAATTTTACGCAGCGCGATATCGCCGAAAATGTACTGATTCAAGCAAGCTCAAGCTTGATGGTGACACCGAACTTCTGGACAGATCCAAAGTCTGGTCATACCTACAATATTGTGGTTCAGACCCCTTTGGACAAACTCACAAGCTTTGATGATGTGGTGAATACACCGTTACCTGCGAGCGGCAAATCGCAAACCCAATATTTAGGCAATGTAGCCTCGGTCACTCGCGGTCAAACATCAGCACAAGTTAGCCATACAAACGTGCTCAACACCTTTAACGTCATGAGTAACATTCAAGGGCGCGACACTGGTTCTGTCTCTGCCCAAATCAAACAAATCATCAAAGAGTTGTCAAAGGATCTACCGAAAGGGGTGTCGATTGAACTAGGTGGTCAAGCCCGCATGATGGACCAAGCATTTATGCAGCTAGGTATCGGCTTGTTGGGCGCAATCCTCTTGGTCTATCTCATTTTAGTGATTAATTTTCAATCCTTGACAGATCCTCTCATCATCATCATGGCTTTGCCTGGCGCTTTTTGCGGCATCATCATGATGCTCCTCTTCACCTCGACGACCTTCAGTGTCCCCTCACTGATGGGATCCATTATGACAGTGGGGGTGGCCACAGCAAATGGCATTTTGGTCATATCCTTTGCCAACGAACTGCTGCACAGTGGCAAAACGTCGATGCACGCGGCACTCGAGGCAGGACAAGCACGCCTGCGCCCCGTAGTCATGACCGCACTTGCGATGATTGTTGGCATGATCCCCATGGCCCTGGGTCTGAGCGAAGGGGGCGAACAAAACGCACCGCTTGGGCGAGCCGTCATTGGCGGAATGTTACTGGCAAGTGTCGCAACTTTAATCTTAGTTCCGGTAACGTTTAGCTTGCTGCGCAAAAACTGGATACCCCCAGCACCTGAGCAAGGCGATGAGTTATTAGTCTAAGCATCAAGAGGAAAAAATGACGAAAACAGTTGCCGTAAGGTGATGTCTTTTGGTTTAAGTTTCAGGAACATGACGATGAAAAGTATGACTGCTGGTGCGATTTCTAGAAATTATTTCAATATGCCCTTCTGGATCGCCGCCCATCAAGGGATGTTCACAGATGAAGGACTTGACGTCACCATCGACTTGCACGAGCCTATCGATGAGGTATGGCGACGTCTTCAAGACGGCCGTATGGATATTGCGTTAGGCGTAACCGAACACATTATCTTGGATAGTGAAGGTGGCGGTCATCTCGAAATTATTGGCGGCAATGTCAATCGTCTGCCTTTTTCAATGATCTCTGGTAAGGACGTCAAATCGTTTGCCGATCTAAAGGGGCGGACAATCGGCGTCTCGTCGATTGATGCGGGCAGCTCTTCGCTGATCATGAAACTAATGGCTGCGCACGGTTTGCACTATCCTCAAGATTATAAAATCGTGGCGTGCGGCCCCATCCTCGCCCGCTGGGAGAAGCTCCAAAGTGGTGAGATCGATGCGGGTCTGCAAGGCGCACCGTTAAACTACATCGCACTTGACCAAGGATTCAATTCGCTGTGCGAACCGCGCGATGAGTTTCCGTGGTTTCAGTTCACCTCTCTCAATATCGACGGCCGCTGGGCACGTGCGAATCACGACACTGTCATTCGCTTCATGCGTGCCTTTATTCGCGCACACGAATGGTTTTATGCAAATAAAGAAGGTTGCCGAACCATCGCCATGCTCGAAACCGGCATCACCGCCGAGTATGCCGATCGTGCTTGGGATGAATACACCGCCGCCGAGATTTTTCCACGCGATGCTCAGGCAAATCCAGAATCGATTCAGACTTTAATCGATATCAGTGCTTTGTTAAGAGCCATCCCGAAGCGCGCTGATACGCAAGCCAAGTCGTATATCAACCACAGTTATTTGGATGAAGCCCGCCGGTCTTTGTCTTAGCAATAGGGCTCGCGGCAGCGTCACCTTTGACGATACCCTCGTGCTGTTATCGTCTGCGCTAGCACAGCGCATTTACGTGGGGCAGATGACACGTAACGATTATCGACCGTGAAGAAATAGTTCCTACGTCAACGCGCTATTGCTTCATAATCTCTGGGTGCTTAGCCAAGAAGCCTTCCCAACGACGCGATTCAGCAGCAATGTATTTACCGTACGCCTCAGCGGCTAACTCACCCGGCTGAGCCGATCGTGCTTGGGATGAATACACCGCCGCCGAGATTTTTCCACGCGATGCTC
>JBAWWV010000093.1:0-13092 GCA_037146575.1 Alcaligenaceae bacterium
CCTGGAGGTGATGCGGGTACTTTGTATCACTCAGTCAAAAAATTACTGAGTCTGCCACCCAAGACACGCTTGTTTATGTGTCACGACTATCCGCCCACCGATCGTGCGATTCAATTTGAAACTACGGTTGCTGAGCAACGTGCAAACAATATTCACGTGCACGAGGGCGTCACTGAAGCGCAATTCGTTGAGCTGCGCACCAAGCGCGATGCAACGCTACAGATGCCAGTCTTGATATTACCTGCAGTACAGATCAATATTCGGGCCGGCGAACTGCCGCCTAAAGAGGCTAATGGCGTGGCTTATATGAAGATTCCTCTAAATGTACTTTGAAAATTTTTCTATAAGAAAGATGCCTTAAATTTATTTAAAAAATTTCGCAGGCTTTGTTGTTCAACCGCGGTTGTCAGAAAAAGGAAAAATGATGAAACAGAACGTCGGTGGTATTGATCGAGTATTGCGCATCGCTGTGGGTTTGTTGCTGATTGTATTGGCTGCGACAGGCACCGTTGGCGTCTGGGGCTGGCTGGGCGTAGTGGTGTTGGCCACGGGTGTCTTTAGTTTTTGTGGGGCCTATCAATTGCTTGGGCTCAACACGTGCCCGTTAAAAAAATCTACCAAGTATTAGTCCGACGACGGGGGGCACCATTGAACACTCAACTACGCATGCTACGAGCGCTCGTGTCTAACCCAAGTTTTTTTAGTTTTGGTAAACGGCTTCTTGTCAGCACCTTTTTTATCGCCGCGCTGTCAGAGGCGGCCACGCCAACTGCGGGCTTCGAGGTGGCAGTTTTCAAACTCTCGGCTCAGTCGCTTGCTACGCAATTTGAGCTCGACGCAGTCGTCGAGCCGGTTAAAAAAAGTTCGATTGCGGCTCAAATATCTGGTCGGGTTGCTTCACTAGAGGTGCGTGCGGGGGATCAGGTGCAGGTCGGGCAGCTGCTGTTGACGATAGATGACCGCGAGGTAAAAAATGCAGTGCAACGCAGTCAGGCGCAACTCGCGCAAGCTGAGGCTGAGTTGCGCAACGCCACTATTCACTTCGAGCGCACCAAGCAACTTAAGCGCGAAGGCTTTATGAGCCAAGCGGCACTCGATACTGCCGAAACTCAATACAAAGCCGTTTTGGCGGGGCGTGCCCAGGCGCAGGCCGGGCTCGAGCATGCGCTTCTCTCGCAAGAGTACAGTCGGGTGACGGCACCTTATTCGGGTTATGTCTTTGAGACGGCAGTGCATGCTGGCGACTTAGCCGTACCGGGCCGCCCGCTTTTATTGATGTATGCACCCACGCCGCTGCGTGCAGTGGTTCAAGTTCCGATTACGCTGTCTAAGGGGGCGCAGAATAACAGTCGTGCTGAAGTGCAGCTGCCCGACGCGCAAGGCGCCTTGCACTGGGTCGCACCGAGCAGTCAACAGATATTGTCCTCGGCGGATCAGATTGCACAAACGATTGAATGGCGACTCGATCTTTCGCCTAGCGATCAGCAGCAACTTGTGCCGGGCCAGCAACTGCGGGCGCGCTTTGTAGGTGCGCAAGCGACTCGCATGATGGTTCCCGCGACGTCTATCCTGCGCCGCGGCGAACTGACTGCCGTGTATGTCGTGGGCGGACCAGGATTTGTGTTGAAAGCGGTGCGTGTAGGGCAAGATTACGGCGCCGCAGGCATCGAGATTTTGGCTGGGCTCTCTACACAAGAGCAGATCGCAGTGGATCCGGTCAAAGCGGGTTTGCTAGGCGCTCACCCCCCGCATGAAAATAAACCTTCAGCGACCTCTTCGTTCAAGCAATAGGACGATGACCATGCGTTCTGAAAAGAGTTTGGGTGTGTCGGGTCGAATTGCCTCGATTTTTCAAGACAACGCGATCACGCCATTGCTGGCCGTAGTGGCATTATTGCTTGGTTTGTTTGCGGTTGCCGTGACGCCGCGTGAAGAAGAGCCACAAATTAATGTGACGATGGCAAATGTACTCATAGCCTTTCCGGGGGCAAGCAGCCACGATGTGCAAAATATGATTGCACGACCTGCCGAGCAGGTGTTAAGTCAAATCGCGGGCATTGAGCATACCTATTCGTTGGCGCGCCCAGGCTTGGCGATTTTGACAGTGCAATTCAAAGTGGGGGTGCCGCGCACCGAAGCGCTAGTACGTCTCTATGATGTGCTCAATGCCAACCAAGACTGGCTACCACGCAACTTGGGTGCGCTGACTCCTATTGTTAAGCCCAAGGGGATCGACGACGTACCTGTGCTGGCCGTGACGCTATGGAGCAAACAGTTTTTATCAGGTCTCGATCTTGAACAAATTGCGCATAACGTAGAGCAGGAGCTCAAGGCGACGGCTGGCACGCGAGAGGTTCAAACCATTGGCGGGCCCGGCCGCGCGATTCATGTGTGGTTAGATCCGGTCAGATTACGCGAACGTCAAGTTGATTTGCTTGGCTTAAAAGATACCTTGGCCGCAGCAAATTTTGCGATGCCCGCTGGTAGTGTCTTAGAGGCGACACAACAAAAGAGTCAGATGCTGGTTGTTGAGGCGGGCGAGTTTTTACGTTCGGCAGCTGACTTAGGCGAGTTGATTGTTGGCGTTAGTCAAGGAAAACCAATCTACCTGCGCGACGTTGCCAGAATTGAAGATCAGGCAAAAATTGCACAACGCTATGTGTGGTTCACCCCTGGTAAGGGCGCTGTTGTGGCGGGCACTGATGAAAGCCAACAGGCAGTGGGGCAGGTCTACCCAGCTGTCACGATGACCGTGACTAAAAAGCCAGGAGAAAACGCGGTCGACGTCGCCAATGCGGTGCGTGAGCGTTTGTCATCTCTGCGAAATACTCTGATTCCTGAGGGCGTCGAAGCGACCGTAACACGCGACTATGGGCAAACAGCGGCAGAAAAAGCCAACAAGCTTATTCAGAAGCTCGCGTTTGCAACGGGCTCAGTGATCTTATTAGTGGGCTTTGCGCTTGGCGTACGCGAAGCAATCATCGTAGGTGGCGCGGTGATTTTGACCTTAACCGCAACCCTCTTCGCGAGTTGGGCTTGGGGTTTTACGTTAAATCGGGTCTCTCTGTTTGCGTTGATTTTTTCGATTGGCATTCTCGTAGATGATGCGATCGTGGTGGTCGAGAATATTCATCGTCATCAAAAATTGTTTCCGCAAAAATTATTGCAAGACATCATCCCGACGGCGGTTGACGAGGTTGGTAGTCCAACCATCTTGGCAACTCTTACGGTGATCGCTGCTTTGTTACCCATGGCCTTCGTGTCTGGGCTGATGGGGCCGTATATGAGTCCGATCCCCATCAACTCAAGTTTAGGCATGGCGCTGTCGCTGGCGATCGCTTTTTCTGTCACGCCATGGCTATCGCTGAAATTGCTCAAAAACCATGAGTCGTCTGCGCACGAGTCTCACGCGAAAAAAGGTCTAGGGCCGACCTTACAGCGAGTATTTTTAAAGGTATTAAGCCCCTTATTAAGCAGCGCGCGCAAACGCTGGATATTGTTGGGCGCAATTTTAGGTGCCTTGGTGCTTTCGGTGGGCTTAACACTGGTGCAATGGGTCGTATTAAAAATGCTGCCCTTTGATAACAAGAGCGAATTTCAAGTTGTGGTCGACATGCCTGCGGGCACACCGCTAGAAAACACCGCTTCGGCACTGCATGCTTTGGGTAATTATCTGGCCAAACAGCCTGAGGTTCTGGATTTACAAGGCTATGCTGGGACTGCAAGCCCGATCACCTTTAATGGTTTGGTCAGGCAGTATTATTTTCGCGCCGAGGCTGAGCTTGGCGATCTGCAAGTCAATCTTGTCGATAAAAAGCATCGTACTGAAAAAAGCCATGCCATCGCGACTCGTCTGCGCCCAGAGCTTGAAGCGCTTGGACGGCAACACGGCGCGCGGGTGAAACTGGTAGAAGTGCCACCGGGCCCTCCAGTCTTGAGCCCACTTGTGGCTGAAGTCTACGGGCCTGACGAAGCCGGACGTCAACAGTTGGCCGCAAGAATTGCTCAGGCGTTTGCTCAAACACCAGATGTTGTCGGCATTGACACGACCCTGAAAGAAAATGCACCTCGGGTGCACTTGACCTTCAATCGCCAGCGTATTGAAACCTTAGGGATTTCTATGGCAGCCGTTGCGCAAACGCTTCAAGGCGCATTAGCTGGTCTTGACGTGTCGTATGTGCACGATGAGCGTAGTAAATATCCAGTGCCAGTCAGACTTCAGCTGCCGCTAGGTTCACAACAAAGTTTAGACGCGTTGTTAGCCTTGCCCGTGCGAGCTGCAAACGGGCGCATGGTGCCGTTGTCTGAACTCATCCGTGTAGGCGACCGTCAGGTCATCGATAAGCCGCTGTACACCAAAGATTTAAAGCCTTTGAGCTATGTGTTCGGTGACGTCACGGGCAAACTTGACTCGCCCTTGTATGGCCTGTTTGCGATACGTCCGCATTTAAAACAAGCGTCTTTGCCCCAAACCGGTGAGCTCGGCGAGTACTGGATTAAGCAGCCTCAGGATCCTTACCGTGAGTACGCCATTAAATGGGATGGCGAGTGGCAAATCACCTACGAGACGTTTCGCGATATGGGCACAGCCTACGCGGTGGGTCTCATCTTGATCTATTTGCTCGTGGTGGCGCAATTTAAAAGCTACTTGACGCCGCTGGTGATCATGGCGCCGATCCCCTTGACCTTGATTGGAGTCATGCCAGGTCACGCCTTGCTAGGGGCTCAATTTACCGCGACCTCAATGATTGGAATGATCGCCTTAGCCGGCATCATCGTGCGCAATTCTATTTTGTTGGTGGATTTTATTGAGCTTCAAGTGCGACAGGGAGTCGCATTCAAAGAGGCTGTTGTGCAATCGGCTGCCGTGCGGGCACAACCGATTGCTTTAACAGGGTTAGCCGCCATGATCGGGGCGTTCTTTATTTTGGATGATCCAATTTTTAATGGGCTAGCAATTTCGTTGATTTTTGGAATTTTGGTGTCGACCATGCTAACGCTTGTTGTCATTCCGGTTTTGTATTTTTCGCTTTATCACAAGCAACACCCCGTGGCTGAGTTCTAAAAAGGAAAAAAAATGACTGTCGATCGTTATCTTCGAGTGATTGCTGGTGTATTCATCATGGTGTCGCTTGCGCTTGGTGTGCAGGCGAGCCCAGTCTATGTCAGCGCGTGGTTCTTGCTGTTCACCGCCTTTGTTGGTTTAAATTTATTTCAGTTTGGCTTTAGTAATTGGTGTTTGATGGGCGCTATCTTGCGCGCTGTAGGTGTGCGTGATGTCTGACATCACGCACTTGTTGCAAAAAATCGCCGTGTTGCTGACGTTTCTTTTGAATTTCGCGAGCGCTCAAGCGCTGGATTTATCTCAGGCCTGGCAACTAGCATTGACAAACGATCCTTTGTACTCGGCCGCGCGTGCAAATTATCGCGCGATGGTCGAGAAGATGCCGCAGGCACGCGCCGCGCTACTGCCCCAAGTGGTGGGCTCTGGTACGTTGGGTTATCTCGAGAGCCGCGCAAATACGGGCTATGGTCAGGTATACCAAAACTCGAATGCTGGGTGGAGTTTGACTCTTTCGCAACCGCTGTTTAACTGGTCGGCGTGGCAAAGCTTTGAGCAATCCAAACTAGTGGTAGCCAGCGCAGAGGTACAGTTACAACTCGCCTATCAAGAGCTGATGTTGCGCTTGACGCAAGCATATTTTGACGTTCTTACAGCTCAGGATGTATTGCTCGCTTTGCAAGCCGAGCAACGTGCAATTGGCGAACAACGCACTTCTGCACAGCGGCGTTTTGACATGGGTGAGACCAACGTCACTGACTCGTTTGAAGCACAGGCACGCTTTGATCTGACGGCGGCAAATGTGTTGGGCGCCGAGAACACGCTACAAAATGCTAAAGATATCTTGGCGCGAATCTTGGGACAAACTGTTGAAAGCTTAGCAACCTTGCCCTATACGGTTGCCTTACCTGCGCCACAGCCTAATGTGCTGCAACAATGGACAGACCAGTCGGTCAACGCCAATTTAGAGATGGTCAGAGCTCGGCTGCAAACCCGTATTGCCGAGGCTGATGTTGAAATTGCCAAAGGTGGCGAGTATCCAACGGTATCTGCCTTTGCTTCGACCTCGAGCAATACGCTGGGCAATATGCAGGTGCAACCTTACTACAACGGACGTACCGTTAATAATGTTGTAGGTGTCACGCTGAGCATGCCTTTTTATACCGGTGGCATGGTGAGTTCGCAAATCGCTGAAAAAAATGCCCTGCAGCAAAAATCGGTATTTGACTTAGATGCTGTTAAGCGACAAACCGTTCAGCTCTCACAACAATATTTTAATGGTGTGACCACAGGGCTTGCACGAATTAAAGGTTTAACGGCGGTCGAGAAATCAGGGCGGGCCTCCTTAGAGGCGAATCGCACTGGTTATCGGCTAGGTGTACGTATCAACCTAGACGTACTCAATGCCCAACAGCAGCTGTACGGAGCACAGCGCGAGCTTGCCACGGTTCGTTATCAAACGGTTGTGATGGGCTTACGTTTGCGTGCAAACGGAGGCATGTTGACCGACGCTGATATTTCAGGAATTAATCAGCTGTTGAAAAGAAACTAGCCATCAGGTTGAGTGGATAGCTAGTTTTTTTCTCGATCTTATTAGGACGAGCTTGGGCTTTTGTTCTGTTGTCTTAACGCAGCGATGCGTTCAGTTTTTTCAACGCCTCTGCGCCTGGACAAAGCTGCTTAGAATCAAACGCTGCCAAGGGTGTATCGCTGGTATTGAGCGACGCATGCAGGTCAGTTGCGTCTGGATCCAGATACAACAGCCCAGTCACCACTTCGCCGCGCGCTTGATGCTCGTTGATGTAGCTGAGTGCGCCATAACGATCTGACGGATCGTAGTCGTTGTGCAGTTTGCGCAGACGCAGTGTTTTGCCATCGTGCTGCTCTACCTCAACGACTTCACCAGGCTCATATTGAGTGACGATTTCGTCGCGTGAGGTGAAAAAGTCGATGCGACTGACTGCTTCGTTGTGCTCACGTACATAGTCGTAGCTCTTGGTGCTGCCGCTATGATTATTAAAAGCGATACAAGGGCTGATCACGTCGATAAAGGCCGCGCCACCGTGGCCAATCGCACCCTTGATCAAGGGCACCAGTTGGTCTTTGTCGCCCGAGAAGCTGCGGCCAACATAGGTGGCACCCAGTTGCAACGCTAAACCTACCAGATCGATTGGGCTGTCGTTGTTCACGACACCCTTTTTGCTTTTTGAACCACGATCAGCAGTTGCTGAAAACTGGCCCTTGGTTAAACCATAGACGCCGTTGTTTTCGACAATATAGGCCATGCTCACACCGCGACGCATCGCATTGGCAAACTGACCTAAACCGATCGAGGCTGAATCGCCGTCGCCAGATACGCCTAAGTAAATCAGTTCGCGGTTGGCAAGATTGGCACCCGTTAACACCGAAGGCATACGACCGTGTACGGTGTTAAAGCCGTGCGAGGCACCTAAAAAATAGTCAGGGGTCTTTGAGCTGCAGCCAATGCCTGATAATTTAGCGACCCGATGCGGCTCGATGTCGAGCTCCCAACAAGCTTGCACAATCGCTGCTGAAATTGAATCATGCCCGCAACCGGCGCACAGAGTCGAGACACGTCCCTCGTAGTCGCGACGCGTATAGCCGACTTTATTTTGAGTGAGGCTAGGATGGTGCAGGGCGGGCTTGGTGATGTAGGTCATGCCACTTCCTTTTGCTTTTTGGTGTTTGACGCAGTTGAGGCACCCGCTTTGAGGTGCGTGCGAATGTAGTCGGTGATAAAGCGCGCGGTAATCGGTGTGCCATCGTAGTGCAGCACTTTGATCATTTTGGCTGGGTCGATTGACAGTTCATTGACTAAGATCGAATGCATTTGTGCATCGCGGTTTTGTTCAACCATATACACCTGATCGTGCTCGGCAATAAAGGCCTCGACCGAGGCCGGAAACGGAAACGCACGTAGACGCATTGCGTCTAGATGAATCCCTTCAGCGTTCAAAATGTCTAAGCCTTCTTTCATTGCAGGGCTGGTCGAGCCAAAGTAGATCACACCAAGTTTGGTTGGTTTGGCTGCCTTGTCAAACACCGGCTGTGGCACCATATCGGCGGCGGTTGCAAACTTACGTAATAACCTTTCCATGTTGTAGATGTAATCCGGGCCGCGCTCTGAGTAACGTGCGTACGGATCGCGCGTCGTGCCACGGGTAAAGTAGGCGCCCTTGGTCGGATGCGTGCCAGGCAGTGTGCGCCAGGCGATTCCGTCACCATCAACGTCTTTATAACGACCAAAGTCTTTGCCCGCCTCAAGCTCTTCAGCCGTCATGACCTTACCGCGATCGTAGGTGCGAGCATCATCCCAGACAAAGGGCTTTGACAGGCGTTGATTCATGCCGATGTCTAAGTCGGTCATAAAGAAAATCGGTGTTTGTAATCGATCCGCTAAATCTAGCGCAACCGCACCAAACTCAAAACATTCGTAGGGGTCTTCAGGTAAAAGCATCACGTGCTTGGTATCGCCGTGCGACGCATAGGCGCATGCTAATAAGTCTGATTGTTGCGTACGGGTCGGCATGCCAGTTGAGGGGCCACCGCGCTGCACATTAATAATGGTGACCGGGATCTCGGCAAAGTAGGCCAGGCCGATGAACTCAGCCATCAACGAGATACCCGGGCCCGAGGTGGCCGTAAAGGCGCGCGCGCCGTTCCAGCCTGCTCCCACCACCATACCGATTGACGCAAGCTCGTCTTCGGCTTGCACGATCGCAAAACGATTCAAGCCGGTGCTTGGATCGGTGCGGTACTTATCGCAGTATTTTTGAAAGGCCTCGGGTACAGAGGACGAGGGCGTAATCGGATACCAAGCTGCGACTGTGGCCCCACCGTACACGCAGCCAAGCGCTGCAGCACTATTGCCATCGGTAAAAATTTGATCGCCAACTTTGTCTGACTTTTGCACACGAATACCAAGCGGCGCCTTGAGATTGTTTTTCACATAGTCGCGACCCAAGTGCAGGGCGCGAATATTTGAGTCGAGCAGGGCTTCTTTACCTTTGTATTGCTCGGCAAATAGTTTTTCAAACACCTCAGCATCAACAGCCAGCAGCATCGATAACGCACCAACATAAATGATGTTCTTAAACAGCTGGCGTTGCCGTGGGTCGGTGTATGTTGCGTTGCTGATCTCGGTCAGTGGGATACCAATGATATTGATATCAGGACGAAACTTTGATTCTGGTATTGGACGCGTTGAGTCATAAAACAAATAGCCACCTGGCTCGATCTCGGCAATGTCGGCGTCCCAAGTTTGTGGGTTCATGGCAACCATCAGGTCTACGCCACCGCGACGACCCAGATAGCCCTTTTCGCACACACGAGCCTCGTACCAAGTCGGCAGGCCTTGAATGTTGCTTGGAAAAATATTGCGTGGACTGACCGGTACACCCATACGCAAAATCGCTTTGGCAAACAGTTCGTTGGCCGAGGCCGAGCCCGAGCCGTTTACGTTGGCAAATTTAATAACAAAGTCGTTAATGGCTTCGATCGGTTTCATACAGACTCCAAAATTGAACCGTTTGCATGTTGATCGCGAGCAAGCGGTCCAGCATTGGTGGTCGTCAATAAAAACTTTTGCATATCCCAGGCACCCGTTGGGCAACGTTCAGCGCACAAGCCGCAGTGCAGACACACATCCTCATCTTTCACCATTACACGCCCAGATTTCAAATCGCTCGACACGTAAAGGTCTTGTGTGAGTTCAAGGGCAGGGGCGCGCAGACGAGTTCTGAGTTCTTGTTCTTCGCCGTTTTGTGTAAACGTAATGCAGTCCGTTGGGCAAATGTCAGTACAGGCATCGCACTCGATACAGGTCTTGGCATTGAACACTGTTTGTACGTCACAGTTCAGACAGCGGCTGGCTTCTTTAAACGCGGTCGCTGCGTCAAAGCCTAGCTCAACTTCAACACGAATGTTGGCCAGTGCTTTTTCGGATTCAGCCCACGGCACTTTGAAGCGAGCGTCATTAGACACATCGTTTTGATAGCTCCACTCATGAATGCCCATTTTTTGCGACATTAAATTCGTGGTGGGGGCGGGGCGCTTCTCGGTATTTTCGTTATTTAAGAAGCGATCAATCGACACAGCGGCTTCGTGACCGTGCGCCACAGCGGTAATAATATTTTTGGGGCCAAAGGCTGCGTCGCCACCAAAAAATACGGTTGGCTGTGAGGTTGACTGAAATGAGTCGTTGCCTAACACCGGCTGACCCCATTTATTAAAATCAACACCGCTGGCTTCGTCGATCCACGGAAACGCATTTTCTTGACCGACTGCCAACAGCACCGTGTCGCATTCAAAAAACACATCAGGTTGACCGGTGGGTACCAAGTTACGGCGACCTTTGTCGTCGTATTGAGCTTCGACCACTTCGAAGGTCATTCCGATCAGTTTGCCCTCTTTATGCTCAAAGCTTTTAGGCACATGAAAGTTGATGAATGGTATGCCTTCGTGGATGGCGTCTTCTTTTTCCCAGGGAGAAGCTTTCATCTCATCGAAGCCACTGCGCACGATCACTTTGACATCGGTGCCACCTAAGCGACGCGACGAGCGACAGCAATCCATTGCGGTGTTGCCGCCACCTAAGACGATGACGCGCTTGCCAACGCTGGTGATATGACCAAACGATACTGAAGCCAACCAGTCGATGCCGATGTGAATATTTGCAGCAGCTTCTTTACGACCTGGTACGTCAAGGTCGCGCCCGCGCGGCGCTCCGCAACCGACGAAGACTGCGTCATAGCCTTCGGCCATCAAGCCACTGAGTGACTCAACGCGTTGACCCGCTTTAAAGTCAACGCCCATCTCAAGGATGTAATTGGTTTCTTCATCAATGACGGATTCAGGTAAACGAAAACGCGGAATCTGTGAGCGAATAAAACCGCCGGCTTTTGCCTCGCCGTCGAACACGGTGACCTGATACCCGAGCGGTAGAAGGTCGCGTGCAACCGTTAATGATGCAGGGCCTGCACCCACGCAGGCAATTCGCTTTCCATTGAATGCAGCGATTGAGGGCATGCGACTTTTGATATCGCTTTTATTGTCGGCTGCGACACGCTTCAAGCGGCAGATCGCTACCGGCTCTGGTTTGTCACCATTGTTTTCTTCAACGCGACCACGGCGGCAAGCGGGCTCGCAAGGGCGGTCACAGGTGCGACCTAAGACACCCGGAAACACATTAGAGACCCAATTCACCATATAGGCGTCGGTGTAGCGACCTTGCCCGATTAAGCGGATGTATTCAGGAACGGGGGTGTGAGCAGGGCATGCGTACTGGCAGTCAACAACCTTGTGAAAATAGGTCGGGTCCGTCAAATCTGTTGGTTGCAAAACGAATCTCCTGTCCGCCGAGGCGTGTTATTTTTTGATTGGCTCTAAGCCAAGACTCAACCCTTTGACTTAGGTCAAGACTTCGCAATTAGAATCCCTGTAAAACGCATAGTCTAATGTGGCGCGGCGATTCTTGCACGTTGATATTGAGGGCTTGGTGATCTCATCATGACTCTTTGCCTTCTTGGTGGTTGTTGCTTAAATTTGCTGCGCTGCCGCAAAAATGATTGTGGTGCTGCGGGCTCTGTTAATCTGTGCAAACGTGAGCTTTGACTGCTTGATTCAAACAACCCAGATGAAATGAGACAACACTTTGGCGAATGACTCGATGACAAGATATCCAGTGACAAGACGTGCGCTGCTGTTGACTTGCGCAGCTACCTTTGCGGTGTGTAGCCTTGGCGCCCAGGCGCAAATGCCCAATAAACCCATTACGCTGATTGTGCCGTTTGCGGCCGGTGGCAATCTGGATATTGTCGGCCGTTTGATTGCTCCGGGCTTGGCCAAAGAGCTGGGGCAATCCGTTGTCGTGCAAAATAAACCCGGAGCAGGGGGCGTACTAGGGGCTACCGAATTATCGCGCTCTGAACCCGATGGGACTGTTTTGCTGGTTAGCACGCCTAACGCCATTACAGTTGCGCCCAAGATGGTGCAGACACAATACACACTCGATAGTTTTGCCGCAGTGGGGTTGATCTCTTCAACGTCATTACTGCTCGTCACTCGCACCGAACAGCCGAAATTTAAGGATTTCGCTAGTTTTGTGGCCTTTGCCAAAGCTAATCCAGGCAAAGTCAGTATTGCGAACGCGGGTATTGGTACGTCCAATCATATTGCCATCATGCAGTTACAAATCATGGCCGGCATCGAGCTGAATGTGATTACCTATAAAGGTTCAGGGCCCTCTAATATCGATTTGTTAGGTGGGCAAGTCGATGTCAGCATCGATCAGTTGTCGAGCGCAATTACGTATCTTAAATCTGGACGTACTCGTGCCATGATGGTGCTCGCTGCAGAGCGCGATCCCTTGGTACCTGACGTGCTAAGCGCGAAAGAACTGGGTTTGCCGCAGCTTGAGGTCAGTACAACGGCGGGCTTGTTAGCACCCGGAAAAACGCCTGCGGCAACGCTCGCGCTTTTGAACGCGGCACTCAACAAAACCTTGGCAGATCCTCAGATCCAAGAGCAATTGGCGCGTGCTGCCAGTCGGACGCGCCCAGGGCCTGCCGCTGTGTTTACGACGCTGATGCAAACCGAAGATAAGACTGCAACGGCGTTAGCCGCGGCTGGAAAGCTCAAACCCGAGTAAACGGGCTGAGCCGGCCTGGCTCGCTGGCTGATTTTTGCAGCGGACTAGCGTCTGAACAAGTCAGCCAGTAGTCCGACCGAGTGGATCTAGTATTCAGTCAGCCAGTAGTCTGGCCGAGTGGATCTAGTATTCAGTCAGCTAGCAGTCTGACCGAGTCAGTCTGGTATGAAGTCAGCCTCCAGTCTGGCCGAGTCAGTCTAGTAGCCGAGTTGTCGATTGATCTTGTTATCAAGCTGCCCTGTTGTCGTGAGCTTGGCAAAATTGGCAAACCAGCAATCCAGCACGCGCTGTACATAGTCGGGTGCATCACATGAGATATGTGGCGTGACGATGAGATTGGGCGTCGTCCAAAGAGGTGAGC
>JBAWWV010000094.1:0-12928 GCA_037146575.1 Alcaligenaceae bacterium
GCGGCGACTTTAGAGGCGGCAGCGTCAGACACAGACGCTCAGCCATCGATTTTGGCGTTGTCCTCAAAAAGTAAAGAGGGTTTGGCGCAAACTGTAAACGCCTATCGCCGGTTTTTAGGTGAAACAGAGTCTTCGTTCAAGGCACTCTGCCTGAGCAGCAATCGCCATCGCGATCATTTCAAATATCGTGTGGCGTTGACGGCGCGAACAAAAGAACAAGCGATCGGACTTCTTAAGCAGTTTTCAACGGATAAAAGCAATCTCGATGTACACACCACCCGCGCAGAAATAAAAAAAGCGCCAAGAGTTGCCTTTGTATTTGGCGGCCAGGGGTCTGTCTACGCAGGGATGTCGAAAGAGCTTTATCTGCAACAACCCAGCTTTGCGAAGGCTTTAGATGAATGTTGCAGCATCCTAGATAGCCTTCTAGACACCCCACTCTTACAACTCATGCACTCTGACGACGAAGCCGTCAGTACTCTGCTCAATACAAAGGCGCAATACGCTCAACCTGCACTGTTCAGTATTCAATATGCGTTAAGCAAGATGTGGATGGCGCTAGGGCTGACGCCTTGTGCCGTTGCTGGGCACAGCTTGGGGGAGTACGCCGCGGCCTGCGTTGCTGGTGTGATGAGTCTGACAGACGCCCTGCAGCTCGTTGCAGAGCGCGGCAGGCTGACCGACACCTTAGACGGTCATGGCTCGATGATGGTCGTTTTTTCGACTGTCGAGAAAATCACACCACTGGTGCAGCCCTATGCAGCCCACATCAGTATTGCCGTCATCAATAGCGAAAATAGTATTGTGTTGTCTGGTGACAAAGCAACATTACAGACTCTCAGCAAACAGTGCCAGGATTTAAAGATCGAGACCCATCCTCTAGCGGTGACGCACGCGTTTCACTCGCCGCTGATCGAGCCAATTCTTAAAGACCTTGAAAATTTTGCTAAAGGCTTGACCTACGGTCAGCCAACATTAGCTTTTTACTCAAGTCTGACAGGCAAGATACTTGATCCAGAGACAAAAATCTCAGCGAGCTATTGGAGTCGTCACTATCGCGAGCCAGTACTTTTTTCAAAAACGCTCGAGAGTCTGGCAAGTGCTAAGCCCGATCTGGTGATAGAAATTGGCCCCAATGCTACGTTGGCAAATCTTGGGCAGGCACAACTAAACGTCGCGGCTTGGCTCCCTAGCCTGCAGCGTTATAAGCCTGACGGACAAGTTGTCGCAAACACAGCCGCGAAACTCTATTCGTACGGCTTTCCGCTTGACTGGAACCACTGGAATTTTGGTTCTACACACCGCGTCCCTAACCTACCCACATATCAATTTCAGCGTCAAAGTTACTGGATTCATATTAAGGAACAACACGTCATGAATGCTCCCACTTCACCTGGGTTACAACAGTCTGCACCCGTTGTCGATCACTACGATACGATTTTGAATCGTCTGCTGCAATTATTTGCAGAACTGTTCCGTGCCTCCCCTGACGAGATTGATATCCACTCGCCCTTTGTCGAAATGGGAGCAGATTCTCTGGTACTTCTGTCTGGTGCTCGAGTCATCGAAGACAATTTCGGCGTCAAAATCGAAATCAGGCAGTTCTTCGAAGAAATTAGTTCGGTGAGCGCAATTGCACACCACCTAAACTCACTTCAGGCAACGCAGCTTGTTCCGCCGCAAGCCCACTCGAATACGACCATCCCGAGCCCCGCGCCAGCAGGTATGGCACCTCAAGTGGCAGCACCTCAACTAACGACAGCTCAAGTTGTCGCGCCACAGGTTGCCGCGCCTCAATCTATCGCACCAACGGCCATGGCAAGCCAGGCACCACTTTCCATCGCCCACAGCATGCCAGCGATGACGCCCGTCGCAATGCCAGCACCCCTCAGTTTCACGCAACAAGACGGCTCAGCTCTGAGTCAACTGATTCTGGCGCAAACTCAATTAATGTCTCAGCATTTGGCTTTGATGCACGCGGCCGCTCTGGGTCAAACTGCGGGTCAAGCTGGTGCACACACGTACTCGCAATCTGCCGCACAGGTACTTGCGCAGCCCGCTGCGCCGCTTCAACCACACGCGCCCGTTCAAGCTCAGGCGCTCGCTGTCACCAAGCCCGCTGCAGTGCACTCGATTGTTGCTGCTGCAACGGCAACGCCAGCAAGCTCTGCGTCTGTACCGTCTAACTCGGCGCCTGCTGCGTCACAGTCAGAAGACCGCTCGTCACCACTACGCGCGCTGAACATCCCTATTACGCCAACAGTTGGAAACTTAACGACACAACAAAGCACCTACCTCAATGCTCTGATCGATCGCTATCAGAAGAAAACGCCTAAATCGAAAGCACTGGCACAAGCCAGCAGAAAAGGTCTTGCAGACAGCCGCGCGAGCATCGGCTTCAGATTTTCAACCAAAGAAATCTTATATCCCATCACCGGGGTTGATTCAACCGGCTCTCGCATTTGGGATGTGGATGGTAATAACTACGTCGACTTGACCATGGGTTTTGGCGTGCTACTTTTTGGTAGCAAACCAGACTTTCTCGAGGGCGTGATTCAGAAAGAGTTAGAGCACGGTTTTCAATTGGGCCCCCGCTCGATTCATATGGGCGAAATTACCGAGCTCTTCACCGAATTAACGGGACACGACCGCGTCGCATTCACGAACTCAGGGACTGAGGCGGTGATGATTGCAATGCGCTTGGCGAGATCAGCCACCGGCAGAAGCAAAATTGTGATTTTCGATGGCGCCTACAACGGCCACTCGGATGGCACCTTAGTCAAGACTAGCATCATCAATGGCGAGTTTGTCTCTGAGCCACTCGCTCCTGGCGTGCCGGACAGTATTGCCAAAGACGTTCTTGTCTTAGAGTACGGCACCCAAAAGTCTCTGGACGTCATTCGTGAACATGCACATGAATTAGCTGCTGTCATGGTTGAGCCGGTGCAAAGTCGGCGTCTTGATCTGAAACCCTTTGAGTTTCTAAAAGAATTAAGAGCACTGACACAAGAGAAAAATGTTGCCTTGATCTTTGATGAAATGGTCAGTGGCTTCAGAGCACATCCTGCCGGCGTTCAAGGGTTGCTTGGCATCAAAGCCGATCTGGCAACTTACGGGAAAATTATCGGAGGCGGTTTGCCGATTGGCGCAGTGGCAGGTTCGGCTCGCTTCATGGGCGGTATCGACGGCGGTTATTGGGAGTACGGTGATGCGTCGTACCCGCGCGAGACCAGAACCTATTTTGGCGGAACCTTCTGCCAACATCCACTTTCAATGGCCACTTGTCTGGTCACCTTAAGAAAGCTCAAAGCCGAAGGTCCTGCCTTACAAGAGAACCTGAATCGCAGAACTGCAGCACTCGCCAATACCTTAAATACATTTTTCGAAGCTGAAAGCATTCCAATTAAAGTCGTATATTTTGCGTCGACTTTTCAATTCAAGTTTTCAGGCAACTTGGAAATGTTCTATTACCAATTGCTTGAAAAAGGTGTCTATATCTGGGAGTGGCGTGCGTGCTTCTTGTCGACTGCGCATACCGATCAAGATTTAGACGATGTGATCAAAGCAGTCAAAGAAACAGTCTTTGCGCTGCGCGACGGTGGTTACATCAAACCTGCCACGACGACTTCAACCCCTTCGAATGTCAAAACACTCGAAACTAACGCGACAGAAAAGGAGGCGCCCTCTGAGAGGGCATGGTTTCGTCAACAGTCGAAACTAGCCCATTCGGGCTCTTTGTCTGACCTCAATATTGCGTCTGGTTTCAGTGCAAAGCACTTAGATTTCAGTGTGTTTTATTTTGGCAACTACGATGCCAACAACGCCGCTGGAAAATATCAGCTTTTGATGGATGGCGCGCAGTACGCAGATGCTCATGGCTTCAGTACCGTGTGGATCCCCGAACGTCACTTCGATGAGTTTGGCGGCTTCTCGCCTAACCCCGCTGTGTTGGCCGCCGCAGTCGCACGCGAGACCAAGCGCATTCAGATTTGCGCCGGCAGCGTCGTGGCGCCTTTACATGACCCGATTCGGATTGTCGAAGAATGGTCGCTCGTTGATAATCTCTCTGACGGGCGCGTGGGCATCAGCTTCGCTTCAGGCTGGCATCCGAACGATTTCGTTTTTGCTCCCGATTCGTTCAGCGAAAATCGTAATGTCATGTTTGAGTCGATTAAAACCGTCAGGCATTTATGGGGCGGCGGCTCAATCTCTCGCAAAGGTGGCAACAATAGCGACGTTGTCTTGCGCACCTTTCCAAGGCCCAAACAGGCACAAGTGCCAATTTGGCTCACCGTTGTCAATAATCCTGACTCGTATCAAAAGGCGGGCGAGCTTGGGCTGAATATTCTGACCAATTTAATGGGTCAGTCTCTTGAAGACTTGGCAAAAAATATTCGTCTGTACAAAGACGCTTACGCCAGACATGGTCATGATCTGAACCAGGCACGCATTACTGTTCTAATACATACCTACCTAGAAGAAAACGCCGAGCAAGCGATTGAAGAAGCACGCAAGCCCATGTGTGACTATCTACTGTCGAGCATTCATCTATTTCAAAAAATGGCTTCGGGCTTGGGGCCGGTTCAAGATATCGATCGCGCATCAAAAGAAGATAAAGACTTTATTGTTAATAAAGCCTACGAAAAATACGTTGCAACCAGCGCTCTGATTGGGTCGGCGGCCACTGTTGAACCCATTGTCGACGTCATGCTTCAAATGGGCGTCACCGAATTGGCGTGTTTTATTGACTTTGGTGTGAACGCTGAAAAAGTGTTGCAAAGCTTGCCGCACATTAACAAGCTTAAAGACACCTACCAGGCTCGTCTGTTAAAAGCCAGAAGCTCTTTTCCTCTTGGCGAGGCGCAAAAGCAGTTATGGTTAATTGCCCAGATGAACAACGAGGGAAATTTAGCCTACAACGATCCGGGTGCCGTCTCTTTGCAGGGCCAACTCGACACAGCACTGTTAAAGGTAGCTGTCCAAGCTTGTATTCACCGTCATGAATCTCTCAGAACGCGGATTGATCAAGAAGGCAATGAGCAACACGTGCAGGCTCCAGAAGAGTTACATCTTGATCACCTCGATTTCAGTGATGCAGCCGATCCTTCAAGTGCTTTAAAGGACTGGTTTCTTTTACAAGCCAATACACCGTTTAAGCTCAGCGATACGCCGTTGTTCAAGCCAACATTACTCAAACTCGCCGCCCAACATCATGTACTTGCTCTGTCTAGCCATCACATTATCTCGGACGGCCCCTCAATGGGAGTCGTGCTGCACGAAATTATTCAAAACTATGCAAATTTGACAAAAGGTCTACAACCTATTGTGTCTCCAGCCATGCAGTACAGAGACTTTTTAGAATGGCAGGCTCTTCAACAAACAGTTCAAGATACTCAAGTACACGAACAATTCTGGTTGAAACAATTTTCAACAAAGATACCTGAACTCACCTTACCTTACGATTTTCCGAGGCCTCAAGTAAAAACCTACAACGGTGCTCGGGCCTGGGCACAGATTGACCCAACGCTCTTGAAGTCTGTACGAGCGCTTGCTGGTAAAAATGCAAGCACACTGTATATGGTTTTATTCGCAGCATTTTCTGTCTTGATGCATCGCTTAAGCGAACAAAGACAGGTAGCGATTGGCGCCCCCTATACAGGTCGAAGCATCAGCGGCTCTGACTCGTTAGTGGGCTACTGTGTGCATTTGCTCCCGATCTTAAGTGTCTTGACACCAAACGATACCTTTGCAGCACACTTGCAAACGGTTAAGCAGACACTGTTGCAAGCCTACGAGCATCAAGATTATCCGTTCGCGCGCTTACTGGATCAGTTGAACTTGCCACGCGATATCAGTCGTTCGCCTTTGATCAATGTGATTTTTAACCTAGAACGGCTTGACGAGGCACAAGTCATTGATGGCCTGAAGGTTGAGATGCAGCAGCAACCGATTGCCTACACTCGGATGGATTTAACCTTCACAGCAAATCTAAAGCGCGATCATGTCCTCCTAGAGTGCGACTACAACACCAATCTGTTTGAAGCGTCAACGATTGACAGTCTTTTAAAGTCTTATCTTTCAATTTTAGAAACGGTTGTTAAAGACCCGCTTATCAGTCATGCCAATATTGCACTCGTGAATCGCCATGATGCGAATATTCAATTAACCAAATGGAATACTGCAGAGCGCAAACCAAAGTTAGAGTCGTTTATTGACACTTGGAATTCAAGCGTCACCCAGCACCCTGATACCATCGCACTCGTGTCGCTAGTCAGTGGCAACGAGGTGACGCTCACGTATGCAGAATTAAACGCACAGGCAAATCAACTGGCGCACCACTTACTCAGTCTGGGCTTGCAAAGCGATCAACGAACAGGCATTTGCCTGACGCGCTCGTGGCAAATGGTTGTGGCCATGCTTGCTTGCCTCAAAGCAGGTGGTGCCTATGTTCCCTTAGATCCAAGTTATCCGAAAAGTAGGCTGTCATACATCCTAGAGGACGCCAAGATTGAGTTGCTCATCACCGAGCAACTTATCTTTGATACGCTGTCATTTCCGGCAGACAAGACTTGCAACATTGATACGGATCGCCAGGCGATTCAACGTCAAGCGCGCGCGAATCCTGCCGCAACAATCAACGCACAAAATCTAGCTTACGTCATTTACACCTCGGGCTCTACAGGTCAACCTAAAGGGGCGATGATTACGCACGAGGGCTTCAGTAATTATTTAAACTGGGCAAAAGAGGCTTATCACGCCGAGCAAGCCGATGGCTCGCCTGTTTTAGGTTCTTTTAGTTTTGATGCAACCATCACTAGTATTTTTGTTCCGTTGATGGCGAGCAATAAAATCGTTCTGCTGCCAAACGGTGACGAACTACAAGCCCTCAACAGCTTGAATCGATCTCCCTATCAGTTCAGTTTTATCAAGATTACGCCTGCTCATCTAGAAATACTGAACTCACTGCAAGAGACAGACAAACTCAGCAATACCGCACTCACACAGGCGCTGGTGCTGGGCGGTGAGGCACTACAAGCCTCTTCAGTGAACCCTTGGCTACATACCGGTCAGGTCAGCATCGTCAACGAATATGGACCAACCGAGACAGTGGTCGGGTGCTGTGTGTTCGAAACCAAAGACTCGGTTCAGGGCTTGGTGCCGATTGGCAAACCGATTGAAGGCATGCGGATGTATGTGCTTGACACCAACTTACAACTATTACCGCCGGGTATTGCAGGCGATTTGTATATTGGCGGTCTCGGCCTGGCGCGAGGCTATCTGGCCCGACCTGCGCATACCGCGATGTCTTTTATTCCGGATCCGTTCTGTCAAGAAGAAGATAACCCCGGTGCACGGTTGTATAAGACCGGCGACCGTGGTCGCTATCTACCGAACGGTGATCTAGTTTTTTTAGGTCGCAAAGATAAGCAAATTAAGCTCAACGGCTACCGTATCGAATTAGGTGAAATTGAAGTCGCCCTCTCTCAGATTGCGGGTGTAAAAGAAGCGGCAGTCATGCTGCGCGAAGATCGTCCAGGTGTCATCCGTCTTGTCGCCTATTACAGTTGCCAACGCAGTGACAGCCTCACACCGCAACACTTACGAGATGCCTTGAAAGATCAACTGCCAGAATATATGGTCCCTACGGCCTTTGTGCAGGTCACTGAGATGCCCCTCTCTACACATGGCAAAGTTGATGTCAGTGCGTTACCACCACCAAGCGGCGAAGCCGTAGAGGCTCCAGACAGCGCAGCACCGTCTGGAGATCTACAAATTACGCTCGCGAAGGTTTGGTGCGAAGTACTGGGTTGCTCTCACGTCAATCCAACTGATAACTTTTTTGATATTGGTGGTAACTCGCTACTGATTCTTCAAGCCTTTAAAAAACTAGAGTCGGTGTTGCCTGCTGATTGTCAGGTTATCGACCTTTTCAAATATCCCACAATTAAAACGCTCGCAGAGTTTATTGCGAAAGACTCGTCTGGTGAAAACATTATGTCTGAGCAAATTACCGATAGGATCGCCAAGCAAAAGATGGCCGCTCTTAAAAAGGCGGGTAACAGGAAAGTCAGCCTAGGCAAGAAGCCATCCAACAAACCGGTTACCGCCTAAACGTATATGAATCAGTCTGAATCTTCTAAAAATCTAGAATGCATTGCCATCGTTGGGATCGCCGTTCGCATGCCTGGGGCTGCGGACGTGCGTCAATTTTGGGAGAACCTTAAAGCTGGAAAAGAATCCATTTCACTCTTTAGCAAAGACGAAATGTTAGAAGCCGGCGTCAGCGCTGAGATGATTGATCTTCCAAACTACATCGCTGCCAAAGGGATTCTTGAAGGTGTCGAGTTGTTTGATGCCAATTTTTTTGGGATCGCTCCACGCGAGGCTGAGCTCATGGATCCTCAACATCGGGTGCTCATGGAATGTGCTTGGGCTGCCATGGAAGATGCCGGCTATGTCCCAGCGCAATACCCTGGCCGAATTTCAGTTTTTACGAGTGCCGGCATGAATACCTATTTGCCGGTTAACCTAATGTCCAATCCTGACTTGCTTGAACAAGTCGGGGGGTTTGAGCTATCGATTTATAACGATAAAGACTTTGTCCCCACGCGTATTGCGTACAGCATGAACATTAAGGGCCCTGCCATTGATATTGGTACCGCCTGTTCGTCATCCTTAGTCAGCACGCATTTAGCCTGCCAGCATCTTTTAACTTATCAATCTGACATGGCTCTGGTAGGTGGTATCACCATCCATCTTCCGCAAAAGGTCGGTCATCTACATGAAGCGGGCTCTGCCTATTCGCCAGACAGACACTGCCGCCCTTTTGATTCAACGCAAAGCGGCCTGATCGATGGTAACGGTGCTGCCGTCATCATTGTCAAACGACTAGAAGATGCGCTGAATGACGGAGATAAAATTCATGCGCTGATCCGTGGAAGCGCGATTAATAATGATGGTTCGGATAAGGTGGGCTATGCGGCACCGAGCGTGAACGGTCAGGCTGAGGCTATTCTTGAAGCGCTGGCCGTCGCCGAAGTCGAGGCCGATTCGATCAGCTACGTCGAGGCCCACGGTACGTCTACACCGCTTGGTGACCCAATCGAACTTGCTGCGCTGACACAGGCTTATCGAACCGGCACCGCTCGCACGGGATTTTGTGGCGTCGGCTCGGTCAAATCCAATATCGGGCACGTTGATAAAGCGGCGGGTTTAGCTGGCCTGATCAAGACCACGCTCGCGCTTGAACATGAGCTTTTGCCACCCAGCCTAAATTGGAAAGCGCCCAATCCAAAACTTCAGATTGAAAAGACGCCCTTTTATGTTGTGCATCAACCTAAAGCTTGGCCGCGTTCGACTCAACCTCGTCGCGCGGGCATCAGCTCTTTTGGTGTTGGCGGCACGAATGCGCATGCCATCTTAGAAGAGGCACCACTGCCCGAGCTCTCGTCACCGAGCCGAGGCCAGCAAATCATCACCTTGTCGGCTAAGACCAAACAGGGTTTGGCTGAGTACGCTAAAAATCTAGCGACTCACCTCGCTAACAATCTTGATCTCAATATGGCGGATGTCGCCAGTACCCTGCAACGTGGCAGAAAGGCCTTTGCACAGCGCCTCTCATTTACCTGTCATTCTGCACAAGAGGCTGTGGATACTCTGCGAGCTGAAAAGTACAACACCTCAGAGGACAAGAACTTTACCAATGCAGTATTCATGTTTCCTGGGCAAGGCAGTCAGTATGCCGGCATGGCGAAAGAACTTTATCAAGACGAACAAACGTTTAAAGACACGGTTGATACCTGCGCCTTGATTTTGCAGCCGCTTCTCAAACAAGATATTCGAACAATTTTGTTTCCGCAGCACAATCAGCTTGACCAGGCTAACCTACGACTACAAGAAACAAGCATTACACAGCCCTGCCTTTTCACCATCGAATATGCCTTAGCCAAGCTATGGATCGAGTGGGGAGTGACGCCAACAGCGATGATTGGGCACAGTTTAGGAGAGTATGTCGCGGCCTGTCTTGCCAACGTCTTGTCCCTTGAAGATGCCCTTAAATTGGTGGCAAGTCGTAGTCAACTCATGCAAGGTATGGCAACTGGCTCGATGCTGTCTGTGCCACTTTCGGCTGAACGGATTCGACAAGATATCGAAGCCTCAAAGTTAGAAATCGAGATTGCAGCAGAAAATGGCCCTGCCCTGTGTGTCGTTGCCGGACCAAAACCGCAGATCGAACGCTATCAGTCGTTGCTTTCAACGCAACAGGGAGTTGACAGTCAAATATTAAGAACGTCGCATGCGTTTCATTCTGCAATGATGGAACCGATGCTCAAATCCTTCGAGAACGTTCTGCATAGTGTGACGCTTACGGCACCGAGAATCTCTTACATCTCAAACTTAAGTGGCACTTGGATCACTCAACAAGAGGCAACGAATCCTGAATACTGGTGCCGACATCTCAGGCAAGCCGTTTGTTTTAGCCAAGGTATTCAAACCATACTTACCGAAACTGAAAACGCCTTACTGATAGAAGTTGGACCAGGCAAAACCTTAGGGCAATTAGCACGTCTGAATCAAACTCAAGACGAGACCGCGGCGACTGTTGTCTATAGCCTACCAACAGTGCACGAGAAAACAAGCGCTACAGACTTCATCCTGAGCAGTCTGGCAAAGGCCTGGGTCAGAGCTCAACCGGTAGATTGGGATGCGCTACATCAACAAGACAAGCGTCTTAAGGTGTCTTTACCGACTTATCCCTTTGAACGAACTAAATATTGGATCGAAGCCGGTAAGAGCAAACCGGCAACGATCAAAAGTGATTCTGAGTTAGCTGTTCGGCAAACAGATTCGAACAAATGGTTTTATGTCGATTCTTGGAAATCGGCACCGCTACTCAATCCGAATGCAGAGAGCAAAGCTAGCTTTTTAATATTTTGCTCGCAAAGCCCAACCGTTAAAGCCTTGCAAGAGAAGCTACAGGCAAGCGGACAGCAAGTCATTCTTGCCTGTTCAGCGCCAAACTTCATGCGGGCAACGACCACTCAATTTACGTTAGATTTTAAGAGCCCTGCTCAACTCGACACGCTATTTTCAACACTGAAACAAGAGCAACAGCACTTTGATAATATTTTGTATCTCGACGAAAACTTAAATGCAAAGCTAGACAGTACGCTTGAGTTTTTGAATATTGCTAAAGCACTTAACGTGCTTCAAGATGCTCAAACCAGAGCGTTGCGCTTTGTTGGTCGAGGTATCACTGGGCCTTTTGCTTCTGCAGCACTACAACCAATAAAAGCTAGTATTTTAGGACTAATCGCCAGCTTAGAGTACGAGCAGCCAACGATCCGTTGCTCGGTCCTAGATGTGGATGCTCTAGATACTTCAACGCTACAAAAAATCTATCAATGGCTGTTGCATGAGAAAACTAAACGTATCGCTGCACTGCGCAGCGGCGAGTATTGGGAACTCAACCTGCAAGCACTGCCCTTAAATCAGACACCACTGCAGCGTCAAATCGATCATAAAAAAACCTATCTAGTGCTTGGCGGACTCGATGGTGCTGGCCAAGCATTTTCTCAGGCACTTGCTGATACCGTTCAAGGCCAGCTTATTCTGAGTAGCAGAGAACCAGATTTTAAAAATAACGCGAGCGTGACGTCGTTTATTGAGGGGCTAGAAAAATCGGGCTCGCAGATTGCTGCGTTGTACCTCGACCCCTCACAAACCGACAAACTAGGTCAGTCTCTGGCTTCGAATGAGCAAATACCCAACGAGTTGGATGGTTTGATTTGTTGTTACGACATGCTCGACTCAAAGCCAATCGGCTTGGTTACCGATTTAGAAACTAGTCAGTGCGAAACATACCTCGCTACGCAGCGACTGTTTTTAGAGCAGCTCAGCACTTATGTAGATACAAAACAATTAGACTTTTGTGTTGTGATGTCTTCACTTTCAGCAAAAATTGGCGGTATCGGTCAATCCCTACATGCGATGGCTGGTAGTCACGCAAACGCGTTTGTGAATCATCAAGCGCGTCATGGCACCACCCCTTGGATGGTAATGAATTGGGACCGCTGGACTGATAACAAAGACGCTGCGGCAGTCAGTTTGGACTTTAGCGTAAAAGAAGGGATGCTCGCCTTTCGCAAAGGTCTTGATCTGCTACCCCTCCCCTCCGTCACGATCGCCACCAGTCATCCCGAGCTGCGTAAAGAGCAGGCAATGCATTCGGCTGCAAACACGGCTGCCACGCAAGCCACACAAGAGTTATATGAGCGCCCCGAACTTGAAGCAGAGTTCATCGATGCCTCAACGCCTACAGAATTAAAGTTAGCCGGGCTTTGGCAAGAATGCCTAAAAATCAAACGCATCGGCGTGCATGACAATTTCTTTGATCTTGGCGGGCACTCTTTGCTTGCAGCGCAACTGATCCGTCAAATCAAACAGACTTTTCAAGCAACAGTCGATTTAGGATTATTTTTTAGTGCGCCGAGCATCGCAGAACAATCGCAGCTTATCGATGAGCAACTCACAGTCAATGACGAAGCAGACAGCATGACGATTGAACTGGATAAGCTAGAGAATATGACCGAGCAAGAAGTAGAAGCGCTTCTTGCTAGCGGCCAGTCACCTGAAGAGCTTCTGAAGCTGCTCAACAAGTGACAAAGTTGAAACTAGTGAACCAATTCTAACTTGCCCTCACCCGTTAAATTTTTTAAGTCAATTGTGGCGACACATCTGACTTTTTGAAAGTTAAGGGTGAGCATACCTACGATCACAACCTGGCCCTTACGTTTGTTATCACCAATTTGAGAGAGATCACTTTGCTCAGCATCTACAGCAAAACCGAGTACCGTACCGCCCTGCGTCTCGGTGAATTCGATCTGAACGAAACCACGGTCGATCGCGTCTTTGAAAGCCGTGTCTG
>JBAWWV010000095.1:0-12856 GCA_037146575.1 Alcaligenaceae bacterium
ACCTTGTCTGGTGGCGAGCAACAAATGCTGGCGATCAGTCGTGCGTTGATGCTGCGCCCCAGATTGCTACTGTTAGACGAACCGTCGTTTGGTTTGGCACCTTTGATCGTCAAAGAGATTTTCGAGATCATGCGTCAAATCAATCAAGAAGATCAGGTCAGCATGTTATTAGTTGAGCAAAATGCAACGCTTGCGTTGAGTTTGGCTGATCACGCGTATCTGCTCGAGGTAGGCAAGATCGTACTGTCAGGCCCCTCGGCCGACATCAAAGCAGACGAGTCGATTCGACGCGTGTATCTGGGCTATTGAATCAACTATCAGGTCGTGGAGTTTTAATGGATTCGTTTTTATTACAAGTAACTGCAGGCCTGGCGAACGGTGGGATCTACGCCGCCGTTGGGTTGGCGTTGGTGATGATTCATCAGGCGACTCACCACATTAATTTTGCTCAAGGTGAGATGGCAACGTTTTCAACGTTTATTGCTTGGGCCATGATTCAAGCTGGCGTGCCTTACTGGGTGGCGTTTGTCGTCACCATGGTGGTGTCTTTTGTTGCGGGTCTTTTGATCCAGCGTATTTTTCTGAAGCCAGTTGAAAAAGCGCCGATCTTGACGAACGTGATTGTGTTTGTCGGTTTGCTGGTTATCTTCAATGCCTTCGCGGGTTGGATCTTTGAGCACACCATCAAGTCGTTTCCAAGCCCATTTCCGGTTGAAGGAATGTTCTTGCCACAGTATTTTTCAGGTCATCAAATTGGCTCGATTACGGTGACCTTAGTTGTGTTGCTCTCTGTCTTTTGTTTCTTTCGCTTTACGCCACTTGGTTTGGCGATGCGCGCTGCCGCCTTTAACCCAGAGTCAGCCCGCTTGGTCGGGATTCGCGTGTCGTGGATGCTAGCGCTTGGCTGGGGCATGGCGGCGTTGATTGGCGCGGTGGCTGGCATGATGATCGCTCCGGTGGTGTTTCTCGATCCAAACATGATGGCGGGCATTTTGTTGTATGGCTTTGCGGCGGCGTTGCTTGGCGGTATCGACAACCCTTGGGGGTGCGGTGGTCGGCGGCGTCATCCTGGGTGTGCTTGAAAATATCTTGGGTGCTTACGTGATTGGTAGCGATTTGAAGCTCACCATGGCGTTGATTTTGATCGTGACGATTTTGATCTTCCGTCCCTACGGCCTTTTTGGCAAACCGATTTTCTCGCGCGTCTAAGAGAGCCAACATGTCTGCCACTTCAAAAAAAATCATTTTCGTATTATCGACAATCGCCCTGTTGCTATTACCTTTTTTGCTCGAGGATTTTCGAGTCTTTCAAGTCAATCTCGTCTTGATCTACGCGATCGCGATCTTGGGCTTGAATATTTTGACAGGCTACGGTGGTCAAATCTCGTTGGGGCATGGTGCGTTCTATGCAGTTGGGGCCTACACCTCGGCAATTTTGATCTCTCAGCTGGGGATGTCATCGTATCTGACCATTCCGATCGCTGGTGTCGTGTGTTTAGTGATGGGTGTATTGATGGGTTTCCCAGCTCTTCGGCTGGCCGGTCATTATCTTGCCTTGGCAACGTTTGCCTTGGCGATCGCCACGCCACAGCTGCTCAAATACAAAGCGATTGAGCATTGGACGGGTGGTGTGCAGGGTATCGTTCTTGAAAAGCCAACGCCGCCCTTTGAGATTGTGCTCTTTGGCAACGACTTGAGTGAAGATCGTTGGCTGTATTTTGTGATTTTGGCGATTTCAGCAGGGCTATTCTGGATGGCGCACAACCTGCTAAGTGGACGGGTAGGGCGCGCGATTATGGCCATTCGAGATCAACCTACAGCTGCGGGTGCGTTAGGAATTAATTTAACTTTCGTGAAAACGGCAACGTTTGGTTTGTCAGCGGCCTATACGGGTGTGGCGGGAGCTCTCAGTGCCTTAGCGGTTGCCTATATTGCGCCCGATAGCTTTCCTGCGTTTCTGTCGATTAGCCTGTTGGTCGGTGTCGTGGTGGGGGGCTTGGGCTCGATCTCGGGTGCCATTTTTGGTGCGCTATTTATACAGTTTGTTCCAAACGTCGCGGATGAGATTTCAAAATCTGCGCCATGGGCTGTGTACGGTGCGATGTTGTTGGCGCTTGCTTATGCGGCACCAAACGGAGTGATGGGTATCTTGAAAACAATTAGAAAAAGGAAACAAGCATGAGACTAAAGCTTAATCGGTTCAGTATTGTTGTGTCCTCGGCACTGTTGGCCTGCGTAAGCTTTGGCTTGAACGCACAGCCCTATGATCCGGGTGCGACTGACAAAGAAATCAAAATAGGTAACACCAATCCGTATTCAGGCCCTTTTTCGGCCTATGGTTCGTTTGGTAAAGCGCAAGCGGGTTACTTTAAAAAGATCAATGACGAGGGCGGTATCAACGGACGCAAGATTAATTTCATTACCGTGGACGATGGTTTTGCACCGCCTAAGACGCTTGAGCAAGCGCGCAAATTGGTTGAGCAAGAAAAAGTATTGTTTTTCTTTGCGCCACTGGGTACGGCACCCAATTCTGCAATTCATAAGTACATGAATCAGAAAAAAGTGCCACAACTATTTGTGCAAACTGGCGCGTCAAAGTGGGGTGATCCTAAAAACTTTCCGTGGACGATGGGCTGGCAGCCAAACTACATCAGCGAAGGCAAAGTGTTTGCCCAGGCGATCCTAGACAATCAGCCAAATGCCAAGATCGCGTTGCTTTATCAAAATGATGATTCGGGCAAAGACTTATTGGCCGGTCTTGAAGCTGGGTTAGGCTCGAAAAAAGATATGTTGGTGGCGCGCGAGACCTACGAAACAACCGACCCAACGGTTGATAGCCAAATCGTTAAGCTCAAAGCCTCTGGTGCCGATGTTTTTATTCATGGAAGTGGCCCTAAATTTGCAGCGCAAGGCATGAAAAAAATTGCAGAACTGGGCTGGAAGCCGACTCAGTATGTGTGGCAAGTGTCGAGTTCGATTGGTGGTGTTTTGGCACCGGCTGGTATCGAAAACACTCTGGGGTTAATTACCTCAGCGTTCTTTAAAGACCCTAGTGATCCGCAATGGAAAGACGATAAGGCCTTGCTTGAGTACCAAGAGTGGTTCAAAAAATACATGCCGGGCTCAGATCCAACAGATGGCTTTTATATTCAAGGCTATATCAACGCCCAAACCGTTGCGCATGTGATCAAACTCGCAGGTAACAATTTGACGCGCGAAAACATCATGAAGCAGGCAGCGAATATCAATGACTTGAGATTGCCTTTGCTATTACCTGGTGTGAACGTGCAAACGAGTCCGACAGATTTTTATCCTATCGAACGTATGCAGTTAGCGCGTTTCGATGGAAAAGCTTGGGTATTGTTTGGCAAGACGTACGGCGATTAACGTTGTCTTTAATGCAAATGCGAAATTTTTAAATTAGAGCATTAAGACAGTATTTTTATTAACTAGTAAAGAGGAAGAAGAAAATGAAACGTCAATTTAACAGCTGGGGGGCCTTGGTACTCGCTTCTGCGATTGCTTTAGGCGGCGCTTCAGTGTCGGCACAGCCTTACGATACCGGCGCGACCGACAAAGAAATTAAGATCGGTAACATCAATCCGTATTCGGGCCCTGCCTCGTCGTACAGTTCGTACGGCAAAGCGCAAGCCGGTTATTTTAAGATGATTAATGACCAAGGCGGTATTAATGGTCGCAAGATCAACTTTATTACGCTTGACGACAACTACGCACCACCTAAAACGCTTGAGCAAGCGCGTAAGCTAGTCGAGCAAGACAAGGTATTGTTTTTATTTGCGACGCTTGGTACGCCTACAAACTCAGCGATTCATAAATATATGAATCAAAAGAAAGTGCCACATTTGTTTGTACAGACTGGCGCATCTAAATGGGGCGATCCTAAAAACTTTCCGTGGACAATGGGCTGGCAGCCAAACTACTTTAGCGAAGGCAAAGTCTTTGCCCAAGCTATCTTAGAAGGGCAGCCTAATGGCAAGATCGCGGTTCTGTATCAAAACGACGATTTTGGTAAAGACTATTTGTCAGGCCTTGAAGCCGGTTTAGGTGACAAGAAAAGCATGATCGTTGCGCGTGAAACCTACGAGGTCACTGACCCAACGGTTGACAGCCAGATCGTCAAACTTAAAGCGTCTGGCGCCGACGTCTTTATTAACGTCGCCGTGCCAAAGTTTGCCGCGCAAGCGATTAAGAAAGCTGCTGAGCTGAGCTGGAAGCCTACACACTATCTTGTGCAAGTGGCCAGCTCTGTGGGCTCAACCTTGACTCCTGCCGGTTTGGATAATAGCGTTGGCCTGATTACGACTGCTTTTTTCAAAGACCCAAGTGATCCCCAATGGAAGGACGACAAGGCCTTTCTTGAGTATCAAGAGTGGTTCAAGAAATACATGGCGGGCTCGGATCCTACCGATAGCTTTTATATCCAAGGCTATATCAATGCACAGACCGTGGCGCACGTTGTTAAGCAAGCCGGTAATAACTTGACTCGTGACAACATCATGAAGCAAGCGGCTAGCATCAGCGACTTGAAGCTACCTTTGCTTTTGCCTGGGATCAACGTGCAAACCAGTGCAACAGACTTTTACCCAATCGAGCGCATGCAGTTAGCGCGCTTTGACGGGAAAGCGTGGATACTGTTCGGTAAGGTATACGGGGATTAATCTCTGCTTGTTAGTGAAAAAAAGACCGCTCGCGCGGTCTTTTTTTTTGGTAATCAATCAATCAATCACGATATTGGCCTCTTGAATAATTTTGCCCCAACGTACCCGTTCTTCTTGTGCATATTGATTAAAGTGCGCGGAAGTGTCGCCAATCGTGACCGCTCCTTGGGCAAGTAATTGAGCTTTGATCTGAGGATCGTTCAAGATCTTCACTGTTTCAAGATTTAACTTCTCAACAATTGCCGGTGGAGTCGCCTTGGGCGCATACAGCCCGAACCAACCACTGACTTCGTAACCAGTCAGCCCTGACTCTGCGATCGTAGGTACTTCAGGCAAGAGTTCAGAGCGTTTTGCGGAGGTGACGCCAAGTGCTTTAAGTTTGCCGGCTTGTATCAGTGACAGGCAAATCGGCAAATTACAGAACATCATTTCGACTCGGCCGCCGATAATGTCATTAATGACCGCTGGGCTGCTTTTATATGGTACGTGCACCATGTCAACTTGAGCCATTTTCTTAAAAATTTCGCCCGATAAGTGCATGCTGCCACCTGCACCGCTTGAACCATAACTAAAGTTCTTTACTTTTTGCAGGGCAAGAAGTTCATTCACGTCCTTCGCTTGCACCTGCGGGCCAATCACTAAAACGTTTGGCACCGACACAAGATTGGTGATGCCAATAAAGTCGCGTTGAGGATCGTATTTGATATTTTTGTGCAGGATCACATTAATCGACCCGATACTGGTCGAGCCAACCATCAGGGTATAACCGTCGGGTGCGGCTGTGGCGACGTAACTAGCGCCAATATTGCCATCTGCGCCTGCTTTGTTTTCAGCAACCACTGGTTGACCTAGTGACGCAGACAGCTTCGTGGCAACGATGCGTGCCAGAACGTCAGTGAGTGTGCCAGGCCCAAATGGGACAATAATCGTGATCGGTTTGTTGGGATAAGCCGCCGTTTGAGCCCGGGCCGGCGAACTGAATAGACCTGCTGCTGACGCCAACACAATTGTTGTGACTTGAAGCATTGAGGCAAGTGTTCGTTTCATGGGGTGTTCATTCACTTTGTTGAGTCGTTGAAAGGGCATCTGTGCAAAGCACGCAAACAGGCGCTATTTAGTGCAAAGGTCTGATCAGTTTCGGGCAATTAAAGCATTTAAGCGCAAGGGCGAGTGACTTTCAAGAGATAATTTTTGTAGGGATGTAGTCAGTCATATATCTGGAGATAAGTAGCCTTCGACAGATCTTCGTCACGCTGGTGATGGTTGGCGACGATTCTTAAACAGCGCAGCCAGATTCAAACATGGTTTCTGAAGTTCAAACCATTAAATTGCCAAGAGGTTGTGAGTGAAATGATGATTGGTGGACACGGCGAGACGGCCTCGCGAGAGGCGATTCTAGACTACGAAGCCGAGGTGCGCGATCTGAAGGCGACGATTGCCGCCTTGCGCGATGCGCTAGAACAAGAGCAGTCGGTGAGTGCCAGGCGGGTGTCCGAGGCCTTACTTGCAACCGATTCTGAAATTTCACAGCTAAAGCATACGGTAATTGCCTTGCGCGAAACGCTTGAGCATGCGGGGCGACAAAGAGAACAGGCTGTGCAAGCCGCAGTGCTTGCCGCAAGCCAAGAAATAGCGAGCTTAAAAGCTTCCGTCGTCGAACTGCGCGATCAGATGGAACTCATGCGACAAGACAAAGAGGTCGCGGTGCAAGCAGTGGTGTTGCGTACGCATAACGAAATTGCCCAACTAAAAGAGATTGCAACGGCTTTGCGCTCGAATCTTGAAATTGCTCAAGGTACTAGGTAATACCGGCGGTGCTATGCCTGCATTACGCTAAAGTGGTTTGGCTTTGGCCGTCTCGCCACACCAGCTCAATGATTTATAACGCGATAGACGCGCGTGCGCGACAGAGAGAACATGAAAACATCAGCACTTAAAACCACGAGCTCAACTTCGCCCACCAAGCTCGAGCAGCGCCTGCATTTATCTGATTTCTTACTCAAACTTTCAAATCAGATGTCTGCCTTTGGTAATCTCGACGATGTGTTGCAAGCCTTTGTCGAGATCGCGACCCGTGAACTTAATGTCGAGCGTGGCACGATATTCTTGAATGATCCAACCACCAATGAGTTATATTCAAGAGTGGCGCAAGGCCATTTGCGTCATGAGATTCGTATCTTAAATACCAGCGGTATTGCCGGCAGTGTGTTTGCCGCGCAAGAGAGTTTGATCATCCTAGAGCCCTATGCTGATCCGCGCTTTAACCCAACGATTGATGAGCAAACCGGCTTCGTGACGCGTAGCATTTTGTGTGTGCCGATTCGTGCCGGTAATGGCGAGGTGATTGGTGTCGCCGAACTATTGAATAAGCAGAAGGGGCGCTTCACCAAGGTTGATCTGAACTTGCTTGAAAAAATGACAGCGCAAGCCTCACTGGCCTTACAAAATGCGCAATTCATTGAAAGTATGCAGGCGCTTCGAGCTAAAGAAATTGAATTTTTAAATGTCATCTCAGAGGTGACCTCTGACATCAACATCAGTTCGCTCTTAAAAAAGGTGATGAGCGAGATCACCAGAATGTTGAACGCTGACCGCTCAACCTTGTTTTTGAACGATGAAAAGACCGGTCATCTTTGGTCTGAAGTGGGGCAAGGATTGGATGCGCTGCAAATCCGTTTGCCAAATCATCTTGGTATCGCTGGTGCAGTGTTTACCAGCGGTAAGGCGATTAATATCCCTCACGCTTATGCTGATCTGCGCTTTAATCCCGCGTTTGATAAAAAGACGGGTTATTTCACGCGCTCGTTACTTTGCGTGCCCATTACCAATAAAGAAGGAGCAGTTATTGGGGTTGCACAGGTGCTGAATAAGCACGGAGGCCCGTTTAACGCAGAAGACGAATCACGCCTAAAGGCGTTTGGCTCTGAGATTTCAATTGCTTTGCAAAATGCAAAATTGTTTGCCGATGTGCAAAGCATGAAAAACTATAACGAGAGTATGCTTGAATCAATGTCGAGCGGTGTACTCACCCTTGATGAGACCGAGCAGATTGTGACGTGCAATGCAGCTGGCTTGCGCATTTTACAAACGACGCCCGCTGAAATCGTACAAAAGCCTTTTTCTCAATTTTTTTACGACACGAATGCCTGGGTACTTGAAAAAGTAAAACGTGTGATGCAAACCGGCGAGGCCGACATCACTGTGGATGCAGAAATTGAGGTTGCTGCGCAGACGCTGTCGATCAATCTAACGATTGTGCCGTTGACTGGCGCTGATCATAAACGCTTGGGTTCGATGGTAATGCTTGAAGATATCTCAAGCGAAAAGCGCATGAAGTCAACCATGTCGCGTTATATGGATTCGTCGATTGCTGACCAATTGCTTGCAACCGGTGCAGAGTCAATGGGTGGGGTCAGCGTGCCGGCCACCATATTGTTTTCAGATATCAGGGGCTTTACGACAATCACTGAAGAGTTAGGCCCACAAGCCACAGTGAGCATGCTCAACGAGTATTTTGAAATCATGGTCGACTGCTTGCGCCAAGAAGACGGCATGCTCGATAAATTTATTGGTGATGCAATCATGGCGGCCTTTGGGATTCCAATGGCACATAGCGATGATGAAGACCGCGCGGTACGTGCAGCGATTTCAATGATCACTCGGTTGGCCGACTGGAATGTGATTCGCTTGAGCGAAGGTAAAAAACCGATTCATATCGGCATCGGCTTAAATACGGATGTAGTGGTATCGGGTAACATCGGCGCCAAAAAGCGGATGGATTACACCATTATTGGTGATGGGGTAAATTTAGCTGCACGTCTTGAGTCGGCCTGTAAGCAGTACGCGGCAAAGATTTTGATCAGTGAGTTCACACACAAAAAGTTGCGCGGCACCTATCGTATGCGCGAGGTTGATCTGGTGATTGTGAAAGGCAAAACGCAACCTGTCGCCGTGTTTGAAGTGTTGGATTACCACACCGAGCAGACGTTTCCGAATCTAATGGATGTTGTGAGCCATTTCAGAGATGGCATCGCTAAGTATCGGCGCGGTGAGTTTGACTTGGCAATTCAAGCCTTTGACCAGGCGCTTGGCTTTAATCCAGATGACAAGCTATCGCAGATTTATATTGAGCGCTGTCATCTGCTGCAGCAGCATCCGCCTGAGGGTGCCTGGGATGGTGTCTGGCGCATGGCAGACAAATAATTGCGCGATCATGACTGTTCTGCAATCAGCAACCAGCAACCAGCCTTCGGAGTTGCTCGCGCCTGATTGTCGCCCCTAAGCTTGCTTTGACGCCGGCAAGATTGTGCAACAATCTGTTTTTAGTTTGAGCATTGTGCGATCATATGTTTGCTTGTCTGACTAACCTAGGCCGTCAGTGGTTTGCTTTACCCCGCGTTGGGGTTACACCACGTTTTGTTCAGGCACTTGGAGCGCTGTTGTTCGTATTGGTTTTGTCGGGGTGTAGTTCTCTTCAAGTCGCCTACAACTACGCGCCCAATTATTTATCGTATCGCCTCAACGGTTACCTCAATCTGAACGACGCCCAGAAGCTTGCACTCGACCAAGAGTTCGTGCAATTTATGCAGTGGCATTCTGAAATGGCTTTACCGAGCTACACGCGCGCGCTCGAGACTTGGCGTGCGCGTGTTGATGATCCAGCACCGTTTACCGCGACAGAAGTGCTTGAGATCCAAGAGCAAGTTGAACAAGCCCTCGAAACGCTGGGGCAACGCGCTGCTCAGCAACTCGCCGGTCTTATGGTGACGTTGACAGACAAACAGCAAAAACGTTTGCGTGAGCAGTTTGAGAGCGAAAATAAAGAGTATTTTGATGAGTACTTAAAAAATCCTAATAGCGATGCGACGCGTAAGAATCATCATAAACGTGCGCTGAAGCGCTTTGAGGATTGGCTTGGTAGGTTAACGACGACGCAAGAAGCGTTGATCACAGGATCGTCTGACAAGCGTTCGAAAGTGTTTTTGGCTTGGGGTGACGAGCGCGTACTTAGGCAAGAGGCCTTGCTAACTGTCGTTGAGCAACAGCAAGCCGGCAAGCCTGCGCAAGCCGAAAGCGCCTTGAGTGCTTATTTAAGTAGTTTGAAGGGCTATCGTGAACCATCGCTAGCAAGTCAGCAAATACAACTCAGACTCGAATGGGCTGAGGTAACGGCTGAAATCCTAAATAGCCTGACAGCAGAGCAAAAGGTCTATTTCAAAAAGAAACTTGGTGGTTATGCACAAGATTTTGCAAGCTTGACGACCAAACGATTGGCGCAAACGACTGAGCGATAAGTCTTGGTGGAGGAGAGGAGGATCGAACTCCCGACCTTCGCATTGCGAACGCGACGCTCTCCCAGCTGAGCTACCCCCCCATTGCGTTTTATTCTAATGAATAATTGCACGTTTGGGCACGATCAGATGAACAAGCGGAGCGATTTCAGTACTGGATAACAGTGACGCTTACGACAAAGGCAAGGTCAGCACGTTTTTAGCACCTGGGCGAGCCAACATTTTTGCGTACCACGCCTCGATGACAGGGCGAGGTTTATGCGGGATCGGTAGTCCATACCAACGGTGCACTTCACAGGTGAGCGGGATATCAGCCATCGTCATGTTGGTACCCGCGACGAATGCCTGTTTGCTGAGATGATTTTCAAGGCGATCAAGCAGGATCTCGGTTGAGGCGATCGACGCTTCGACTTTTTTCATGTCTCGCTCGGCCTCAGGCACACGGATGAGTTGCCAAAATGCATCGCGCCCTGAAGGACCAAATGTGGTTTGCTGCCAGTCCATCCAACGCTCAGCGTTGAAGCGCTCTTGCAGATCGGTAGGGTACAGCTTGCCTTGCGAGTGTTTAGCGCACAAGTAGCGCACGATGACGTTTGACTCCCAAAGCACATAGTCGCCTTCGACTAAAGTGGGGACGACAGAGTTTGGATTCAGCGCAATGTATTCAGGCGTTTTGACAACGCCAAAGACACCGCCTGCATCGATGCGTTCAAATTCAAGACCAAGTTCTTGCGCAGCGTAAACGGCCTTACGAACATTGATAGAAGTAATACGACCCCAAATTTTAAACATAAAAAGATCCTGAAAATAATAAAAAACGTTAAACGAAAAATTCAAGCAAGGTATTAAATCCTGGAATTTGTACAGCGATGCGTCCGGGTTGCTCACGCCACGTGATCGTGTGTAAGCCATTTTTTTGCAAACGCTTGAGCGCTTGGCGTAGCGGTGTCAATGATGACGTTTGAAGTGCAATGGCACCAAAAAAACTTGAGCGTTTTCCGCCTACGCAAGTTAGGTTACCAAAGCACTCTGCATACTGTGCCGCCGTCACAAACACCAGAGTGTAGTGCGCGCCGCGCACGCGATACTCACCGTTTGCGCCTGCGACAGCAACCCCACCTGCTGCGGCCATGTAGTGTTTTGCTTCTTGGTTAGGTGACTCGCAAACAATCACTAAGCCAGCGAGTTTATTGACGCGATTTGTATGTGCTTGCCACTCTTTGCGCCAAACCAATTCAGGGGTGAAATGTTTGCAGTAGTACAAGCGCCCGGCGTTAAACTGACCTGGCTCAAAGCGCACGGTTTCAAACCGCGCCTCAGACACGACACCGTCAAGCTCAACAGGGCGTGAAAACGCTTGCACAGGCTGCACGGCTAAGCCGTTTGCTTGCAATAACTTGTGCGTGCGTGCCGCGTCAGTTGTTTGAAAGACAAGCCCGTCGATGCCAACAGGGCTTTCAAGAACGTCTTTGCGTAGCGTTCCACCGTCGCTTGGCAGGCCGATCAGCTCTAAGTAGTCGTTTTCAAACACCATCAGGTGATTGATTGAACCCAGGCTATGGCGCCCGCGTGGCGTTAAGGTAAAGCCAAGTTGCTCAAAGATGGCTTGCGCCGCATTCATTTCAAAATGTGTGTTGATCACGAGGTGATCGAGCGGCAGGGCCAGAGCCTTAGTCATTTGCGTCTAACCCAGTGTGAGAGTCGCGATCACGGGCGTGTGATCTGACGGCTGCTCAAGAGCGCGTGGCCCTTTGTCGATCACACAAGCAGTACAGCTCGGCAACAGTGACTCTGACAACAAGACGTGATCAATGCGCATGCCTGCGTTACGCTTAAATCCGTTCATTCGGTAATCCCACCAGCTAAAGGATTTGGGCGCTTGCTCGAATAAGCGGAAGGCATCGGTAAACCCAAGCGCCAGCAAAGATTGAAACGCCGCACGTTCGGGCTCTGATACCAGAATCTGTCCAATCCATTTATCGGGATTGTGGACGTCGGCATCAACGGGGGCAATGTTGTAATCGCCTAGCACCGCGATGTTGGGGTGTTGTTGCTTTTCGGTAATCAACCAAGCCTCAAAGGCCTTGAACCAGGCAAGCTTGTAAAGATACTTTTCGCTGCCTACTTCTTGCCCGTTCGGGCAATAGGCGCTGATCACACGAATGGTGCTCGCGCCATAGGGCAGGGTGGTGGCCAACACGCGTTGCTGTGGGTCTTCAAAGCCAGGGATGTTGCGGGTAATATCTACGCCGGGTTGGCGCGAAAGCACTGCGACGCCGTTATAGGTTTTTTGACCAGCCCAGCCCGCGTGATAACCAATCGCCGTAAAAGCCTCAAGTGGAAACTTGTCATGATCAAGCTTAAGCTCTTGCAGGCACAAAGCATCGACTGGGTTTGCCTCTAACCATGTCAAAACTTGTGGCAGTCGGACTTTTAAAGAGTTGACGTTCCAGGTGGCAAGTTGCAGTGTTGGCATAAATGATTAAGTCTGGTGAATTTGGCGCATTATCCCATTATCGGGTCGTAATGGTGCGTAAATTGCGGCTTGCGCTGCATCATAGCTAGACTCAGCAGCAACTCTGTATCGCTTTAAGATACGTTTCGCTCGCAAAACATGATCCTGAACGTTTTAGAAAGACTCAGGCTCTGCGGTTTGTCAAGGACGTGTTGGATAGCAGACCGCGAGCAATTCAAGCAGCTGCGTTTAAATACGCCCTAGGAACACGCTTGACGTTGCAGAGCAGTTCGTAGGAAATGGTGCCGGCTTGTTGGGCGACGAGGTTGACATCGATTTGTTTGCCCCAGCATTCGACAGGGCTGCCGATGCTTGCCTGAGGCAGATCGGTGAGGTCGACGGTTAGCATATCCATCGATACGCGGCCGATG
>JBAWWV010000096.1:0-12831 GCA_037146575.1 Alcaligenaceae bacterium
GAGATCATGCAGATGAGCCCCACTGCAATCGCCATTGCAAAACGCTCGTTTAATGCTGACAGTGACAACATTCGAGGCATCGCGAATTTAGGATTTCAGGCGGTCTCACTGTTTTATGGTACCGACGAGGCAAAAGAAGGTGGCAACGCTTTCCGAGAAAAACGTAAACCTCGTTTTCGAGATCATCAAAAGTAGTTGGATGAGCAAAGACGCTGCGCGCTCAAGGCGTGGCGTCTTAAGCCCAATTGCCCCTTAGGTGCAAGACGCCGGCTCACTTGCGTAGCCGAACACAGTCAACCAAGGCTCAAAGACGGTTAGCCTTTAAACAAATCGACCAAGAGTTGGCTGCTTGCCTGTGGTGTTCCATCCCAGATTGTTCTGTAAGCGGCAGCCATATCGTATTGAGGGTACGGCTCTTGAACAAGGCTACTCGCCTTGCTCAAAATCTCTTCGTTGGTGAGCGCAAAACGTGCTGTCCCTTTACTGTCCATGACGAGTGCCTGACGCGTTGAACCATCGTTCAGATAAATTTCGACTGAGGCTCCCATGTGTTCGGGGTAGGTGGCCTCAATCGTCAGGTCACGATGGCACTCAACTTTATCGACGAGGCCAAGTATCACTGCATCTTGGTGGTATTTGTCACCGTAGGCGTCAAAACGATAAGGACCGTAAGCAAGTGTGGCACCCGTCGCATAAGGCAAGCTGTATTGAGCCGCCATCACAGAGGTTGGTCTGCGCAGCATATGCTGTTCAAGTAACACTGCGGGCCCACCAATTTGAAGGCGAACGATTTTGTTGATATCCAGACTAAATCCGTTGGTTGCCTGTTCAAGCGCGTCAATTAACGAGTGAAAGAGTCTGCAGCATGAATAAGGTTTCATGCTGATTTCGTGTATCTGGAGTCTGTCGCCAAGAGTGAAGTCTAAATGTTTCGGGCGAATATCATGCCCATACATAGCCAAGAGCCCGTACTTGCCATCAAGTGCTCGAGAGGGGGCAGAGATTTCTCTAAACGCCATACCCGCTGCGAGGATTCCATTTTGTGCGGCATAACCCGCATGCAGACGTTTAATTTCAGTGCCTTGAGTTTCATCCGAGAACTGCATCGAACCGCCGGTCAGTGACAACACGTGCCCCCAGGCGCAGGCGAGGGTTGGAGCGTCTACCTCTTGCAAAATGGCCGCAGTCGTTGCGGCGCCAAACGGGCCAAACAAGGCGGTAGGATGAAAGCCAGCTTTGATGACGAGTGAGGCATTAGCCGCCATCCCAACCCGTGCGATTGTTTCGTAACCTGCTGCAATTGCCGAGAACAGCTTGGCTTGACTAATTGAGGTGCCTGCAGTCATCGCCAGCGCTGTTGCGATCACCACTGAGCCTGGATGACTCATCGAGGCGTCGTGCGTATCGTCTAGTTCGTAACTATGTGCAGCCGTGGCATTGACGAACGCAGCCACAGAAGGTGCTGTTGAGAATCCGCTTGCAATAACGGGTGCTTGACCGCTTTGAGAAAATTGTCTCGCCCAATCGCGCATGTTGAGAGACAAAGGCAGAGCGCTACCGCGTAGAGTGACACCCAACACATCAAGTATTAAGCGCCGTATTTGCTCAGTGTCTGAGGCACTTAGACTTGAGCGACCCAGAGCGATCAGTTGTTCAGCAAATCGCAAGGACAAGTTGTCGTTTGATGACATGAGTGCGCACCCTGTGAATACAACAAACTACATGCTAGCGGCCTTTAAATATCGCATTGCGCTTTTCAAGAAAGGCGCCAATTCCTTCATTTTTATCTTCTGTGCCGTAAATCGCGGTCACCAGAAAGCGCTCAAACTCGATCGCTGAGGCTTGATCCATTTGAACACCTGCGCGAACGGCGCGCTTGGCATAGGCCAAACTGAGTGGTGCGCGCTGCTCATAGACACGGATCATTGCCTTGGCCTGTGCAAGCGCCTCGCCTGCAGGGACTAAACGTTCGACAATACCGACTCGATAGGCTTCTTGTGCATCAATGGCTTCGGCTGAAAAAAGAATGTCTAAGGCTTTACCCGTGCCGATGAGACGAGGTAAGCGCTGTGTGCCGCCTGCACCTGGAACTGTACCAATTTTGGATGAGGTGAGGGCGAAACTTGCGCCTGCACCTGCCACGCGTACGTCACAAGCTAAAACGAATTCGAAGCCGCCTGTCATACAAAACCCTTCGATCGCTGCAAGCACGGGCTTATCGAGTTTTTCAATGACATCGTTGAGGCGCTCCCAGTTTTTCATATAGTTCACGCCATCGCGGGTAGATTTTATTTGCATGGCCTCATTTAAATCAGCACCTGAGGAGAAGAATTGTTTACCGCCTGTAATGATGATAGCTCGAACGCTTGGATCGCCCTCAGCCTCAAGGGCAGCCTCAGCGATCTCACGCATCATTTCAATGCTAAAGGCATTGCGTTTTTTAGGGATATTCAGCGTGATGACATAAGCGGCGCCATCTTGTTCGGTGAGGATTGTATTTTTGCTCATGAGTGTTGAATCTCAAAAAAGATTTTAGAAATAATGATGAAACGACTTAGCCCTGATAAAGGGGTGAGGCGGGTTGGTCGATGGGGGTGCCAAGATACGCCTCAATCACCTCAGGTCTTTCAATCACCTCATCAGGCAATCCTTGGGCAAGTTCTCGCCCAAAATTCATCGCAAAGACATAGTCTGAAAGCTCGACGATGACATGTACCAAGTGCTCAATCATGACGATTGTCGTGCCTGTCTTTTGAATCCGTCTCAACACTGCCATGATGTCGTCGACTTCTTCATGGGTGAGGCCACCCATCACCTCATCTAATAAAAGTAACGTTGGCTTGGTGGCTAGCGCCCGAGCGAGTTCGAGTTTCTTTTTGGCCCCAAGGGTTAATAACCCCGCTGGCAATGAGGCTTGATGCGCGAGTCCGACCAGATGTAGTGGCTCTTCGCAGGCTGCTCGTGCTTGAGTCAGGCTGAGGTTGTCCCCACTTCTTGAAAACAGGGCACCAGCCATAATATTTTCAAGCACCGACATCTCGGCAAACGGCTGCACGATTTGGAAGGTTCGGCCGATACCCTGTCGGGCAATACGGTAGGGTGCTAGCCCCTGTATCGGTTTGCCTTTAAAGAGAATAGACCCAGAGGTAGGAGCTAAGTACCCGGTAATCAGATTCAAGAGGGTGGTTTTTCCGGCACCATTGGCACCGATGATTCCTAGCAATTGCCCGTCTTCGACAACAAGATTTAAATCATCGATAGCTTTGAGCCCGCCAAAGTGCTTGCGCAGACCGGATATTTGTAAGACAGCGCTCATTTTAAAGCCTCATCGGGCGCTTGGGCCTTTTGTTCGATACCTGGTGATGCCTCGTCAGGTCGTTTGCGTCGAGGTGCTAAAAAAGACTCTTGTACGACTTTTGATTCTCGCAATTCTGCAGCTGAGCCAGCAAGCGTAATGCGCCCGTTGGCCACTACATAACCTCTGTGAGCAATTGACAGCGCAGCGTGAACGTTCTGCTCAACAAACAAGATGCTGACGCCTTGCTTGGCAGTTTGTACAATTGCCTGATACACATCGATAATGATTTTTGGTGCGAGTCCTAGAGAGGGCTCATCCAAAACTAATAACTTCGGTCGAGCCATCAGCGCACGGGCGATCGCAAGCATTTGTTGCTCGCCCCCAGACATTGATCCCGCTTGTTGATTACGACGCAAACTCAACTTTGGAAACAGGTCGTACATTTCACTGAGCGTGCTGTTACGCATTGAGCGTGCGCGAGGCGCATAAGACCCTAAGAGCAAATTTTCATTCACGCTTAGGCTCGGAAAGACGCGTCTGCCTTCAGGGGCGAGGCTGATCCCCAAGTTAACGCGGTCGTGGGCTTCGATGTTGTCAATGCTAGACCCCTCAAAGCGAACCTCGCCTTGCCAAGGCTTGAGTAAGCCAGTCAAGACTCGTGTGGTGGTTGATTTACCTGCACCGTTTGCGCCAATCAGACAGACAAGCTCGCCCGTATTCACGGTGATTGAGAGGTCTTGCAGTACGGTCGAATCACCGTAGCCTGCGCGAATATTCGAAAGCGCTAGCAACTCGCTCATGATTTTGGGCCTCTTGGGTCAGGCCGCTCGCTGGTGGCTTGCTTCGTTCTGAAGGCGTAATAACGTTCTAGGCCGCCGTAAATTCCTTTTGGAAGATACAGTACACAGGCCACTAGGGTGACACCAAAAATAAGCAGACTGACACCTTCGATCTGACCGAGCCACAAGCGGGTCCCTTCACCTAAGCCCATGGCTGCCAGTGCACCTAGTATTGGCCCCGCGATGGTATAGATACCCCCTAGAATCGGTGCGATCTGAGCCATCAAGGTGGTGTGAAGATTAAAGGCCACATTCGGATCGAGATAGCCGCCGTTCCAGACATTGATCGCACCTGCGAAAGAGGCTAAGGCCCCAGACAGTGCCATGATGGTCAATCGATAGCGCATCGGGTTGATGCCAACCATTTGTGCGGCTTGTTCATTTGCTCGCATGGCTCTAAAGGCATAGTGATAGCGAGAGCGACTGACCAACCAAGACACCGCAGCCGCACACACCGCACCACAGCTAGCGACGATATAGACAAATTGTGTGCCCGGAAACAGCGTCGACTTCAGGTACTCGCCCTGAGCACCACCTGTCAGGTCAGGTAACATGATCGCGATAATTCGAAAGCCTTCAGACATTGCTAGGGTGGCAATGGCGAAATAGATGCCACGCAGTCGCCCTGTCACGAGAGCAAGCCCAACACCGATTACCGCTCCGCTGATTAAGCCGCATAACAAAGAGGGCAAGAAGGCAATTCCAAGATGATTTGCACACAAGGCAGCGGTGTACGCCCCCATGCCCCAAAAGCCAGAGTGTCCTAGCGAGATTAAGCCTGCGCCAGCCATCATGTTCCAGCTGATCGCGACGATCGCCAGTGTGCAAGTTCTGAACACTAAATCGGCAAGCCCGGGAAGCCCTAAAAACGGAACTGCCAACACGGCAATGGCCAGAACAAAGCCAACATAGCGAAGTAAAGAATCAAGACGCATCGCTTTCAAGCCTCTGCCTGGCCACGCAGACCGTGAGGCCGTATGATCAAAATTATCATAATCAACACAAAGGCTACACCCTCAGACCAGCCCGAGCCCTCGGGGACATAATACGAAAAAGCGGTCTCAGTGAAGGCCAGAATAAAAGCACCAAGCGCCATACCAAAAATACTGCCTAGCCCGCCAACAATGACAATGGCCACAGCTTTAACAAGCATTGGAAACCCCATAAAAGGGGTGACGGTAATGATGAAACTCACCACGACGCCTGTCGCGACCCCTAGGGCTGAACTGATTGCAAAAGACAGTGCGTAAATCGCCTTGACGTTGATACCCATCAGTGTTGCAGCGTCTTCATCTTGGGCCACCGCCCGAACTGCACGGCCACCTTCTGTGAGTTTGAGCCAAAGGATCAGTAGCGCGACGAGCAGCACCGCAACCGCACAGCCAATCAAACGACCGTAAGGAATAAACACTTCGCCCAGTGACAGTGCCTGCAGCGCATATTCAGGCGTAGTTGAGCGAGAGTTACCCGACCATAAAATCACTGCGACGTGTTGAATGACTAAGCCTATGCCAAAGGTTAAAAGGATTTGGTTAATGTTGGGTGCAGCTAACATCCGCTTGATCAGAGAATTAAAAAGTATCCAACCGGTGGCGAAGCCAAGCAAGATAATTGCTGGCATTGCGATCAGTGGATCAATCCCCCAGATTTTGAAGAGCCAGAACGCACCATAGGCCCCCAACATGATGAACTCGCCATGGGCGAAGTTAATAATGCGCGTCACGCCAAAAGACAACGAAAAGCCAATCGCCATCAGCGTGTACAGCCCACCGAGGAGTGCAGAATCAACTAAGAACTGAAGTAATAAATTCATTGATCAGCATTAACAGTTAGTATTTGCAAGCTTGTAGTTCAGCTGTGGCGAGCTCTTTTGGATACACCACTTTACTGACGAATTTGTTGCCTTCTTTAACTTGCTGAAACACTACCATCGTGCCAAACGCCTGATGCAGTACGACCTCGCTTGGCGAAAACTTGCTACTAGACGCCAAAGGTGTTTTATAGTCTTGCGTTTCAAGCCAAGTTTTGATTTTTTCTCGATCAACGGATTTGGTTTGTTCGACCGCCAGCAGAGCCAGTATGGTTGACGCGTAATAACCTACCTCAAGAAATTCAGGCGTTTTGTTATTGTATTTAGCACGCCAAGCGGTCTCCCAATCTGCTGCTGAAGGAAACAGCTTGGGTTCGCGCGGGTCTGCCTCTAACTTCAGGCCTGTTACCCAAGTGGTCACCCCTGTCCAGCAGTTTTGAGCTTCACCTACGGCGTCTTGCCACTCAGGAAGTTGTGCCTGCGCAGTGCCCACTAAATATGGAACCCCGATCTTGGCCGTATACACTTGCTTGGCAAACTGCACAGCATCCGTTGTTTGCATCAGTGTATAGAGCACGTCAGGCCGTGCGGCACGGATTTTGATGATGGCTGAATTAAAATCAGAGGCGCCTTCTCGTACAAGTTCGCTGGCAACAATATCGAAGCCGGCTTCTTTAACGTAACGACGCGCATCATCAATATGCGCCCGACCATAGGCACCATCGGTATACACAAAAGCAACCTTCTTTTTGTTACCCAAACTTGCTTTCAGTGCCGCCGTATTGTTGATATGGTAGTAATAAGCCCAAGCGTAGGTATGAAAAAAATACGGGTCAGGTCCCACTTCTTTTTCAATTTTTGTACTCGAACCACCGGGCATTAGCCAGATGGGGCGCTCTTGAAGTTTTTTCCACGGTGGCACAGCGGCAGCGGCTACATTCGAGCCATCTGGGCCAATCATGACATTGACTTTTTTTGACTGTACTAAATCGTTGACAATCGAAACAGTGATAGCGTTATCTGACTGCGTGTCAGAGAGAATCAACTCGATTTTGCGCCCGTCAACGGTATCGCCGCGCACCGAGCGCCAAACGGCTAACGCTTGCTCGACTCCATTTTTTGCTTGCGCGCCGTAAGCAACGTACTTGCCTGAGAGCGAGGCCGGTACGCCAATTTTGAAGCTTTCTTGAGCTTGTGCGACGGGCAGGCACAGCAGTGCTGTCACTGTGCTGAGAGCAGAAATTAATAGAAGATGACGACGCTTCTGATACATTGCCTGGCCCCTTGAGGTTGGGTGCTTCTTAAAACAAATGTTTAAAGGCGTTGTTCAACGTTGAACTCACTGTTGTGACGACGCCTCATATTTTTTTGCCACAGTGTTTCTTGTTGCTGTCTTGTGGCGGTGTCTCTTAGTTATTGCTAGGTACGATGTCTCTTATTTCTTATTCAGTGAATACTTTTAAAAGATATTCTTTGCTTGGTTTCGAGTTTAACTTGTCATAAAGTAAAGTCAAGTGTGTTGAAAAATATTTTATAAAACAACAATAACTTTACCGTAAGCTTTGCGCTCAGTGAGTAATCTGATAGCCTCAACGCCGCGCTCAAGTGGTACCGTGTGACTCACGCAAGGAGCCAACAGGCCGTCTTGATACCATGCCAAAAGTTGCTTGACCGATTGACGGTATTTTTCTTGGGCATTGTGACGAAAGTGTCTTAGAGATGACCCCATCGCAGCGCGATTTTTGACCAGTAGGCGGTTCGCTGAAATCTGCTGCACGCCTGCGACAAAACCGACTAATAAAATTCGACCACCCCAGCCCACCGCCGAGAGCGCTGAGTCAAACAGGGGGCCACCGACGGGGTCAAAGCAGACGTCTGCACCTTTACCGTTTGTTAATTCCATGACACGGTCAGTCAGATTTTCAGTTGTATAGTTAATGGTGTCATCAGCGCCGTGCGTGCGTGTAATGGTTAGTTTTTCGTCGGTACTCGCAGCAGCGATCACGCGCGCGCCCATTGCCTTGCCAATTTCAACAGCGGTTAGACCTACGCCACCCGAGGCACCAAGGACCAATAACGTTTCACCCGGTTGAAGTCGCCCTTCCCACTGGAGTGCGACGTGACTCGATAAATACGATATCGGAAACGCGCCAGCATGTTCGAAACTCATTTGATCGGGGATCGCAATGGCCTCATGTTCTGTTGCTGTTACAAATTCTGCTAAGGCGCCGTAGGCAACGGTCGCCATGACACGTTGGCCAGGGCTGAACTGCGTGACTTGAGCGCCGCACTCAAGCACGACACCAGCTGTCTCTAGACCCGGAACAAAGGGCAGGGCTGGCTTAGTTTGGTAGTTACCCGCAATCATGATCGAGTCAGCATAATTGACAGCGCTTGCGTGCACTGCAATGAGTAGTTCATCTGCTTGGGGTATTGGCTTTGGCATCGTACCAAGCACTAAATTCTCGAAACTACCCCATTGTTTGCAAATCAGAGCTCGCATCATTATCTCTATTTTTTTGTTTGTTGGAAAGTACTCGAGAAGTTTGTATCATCCCATAATCTATTGCTCTTGCACAGCGTGCGGCGATACAAAGCGGTCAACCTCAAAACGATTCACACTCCAATCGTTGATAGCGTTCGTCGATTCGCCGGAAAAAATTGTTTACAGAATAAGTGACATCAATACACCGTCGCGTCTGTTATTCAACAAAATGACAAGCCACGTGATGCCCCTCAGCAACTTCTCTTAACAGCGGTTTTTGTTCTGCACATTCAGCCCGAGCGCTAGGGCAGCGTTGATGAAAGCGGCATCCTGATGGTGGGTTTGAGGCAGAAGGTAACTCGCCACGTAAAATAATGCGCTGACTAGCAAGGCCAGGCTTTGGTCGAGGAATCGCTGAAAGTAAGGCTCGTGAGTAGGGATGTAAGGGGTGCGTATAGAGGTCAGATTTAAGGGCGCTTTCGACGATCTCTCCAAGATACATCACCATCACACGCTGAGAAATCTGGCGCACTACGCCTAAGTCATGTGCAACAAACAGATAGCTGACACCTAGGCGCTCTTGAATATCCTTGAGCAAATTAATAATTTGCGCCTGTACCGACACATCGAGCGCTGAAACGGGTTCGTCGCACACCACCAACTTTGGGTGTAGGGCTAACGCACGAGTGATCACAGTGCGTTGCTTTTGACCTCCAGAAAACTCGTGTGGATAGCGCTGCAAATGTGTGTGATTGAGCCCAACTAAGTCAAGTAGTTCAGCGGTCCGTGCTGCGATCTTCTTTTTATCCCAACGCGCGATGACCATCGGCTCAGCGATGATTTGTTCGATGGTCATTCTGGGATTGAGTGAGCTACTGGGATCCTGAAAAACCATCTGAATTTGGGCACGTACTTCGCCAAGTGCGTGCTCGGGGCAAGTGCTGATGTCATTACCATCAAAATGAATCGTTCCGCGAGTGGGTGTTAGCAGTCTGGCGATTGCGCGCGCGAGCGTAGACTTGCCGCAGCCACTTTCACCCACGAGCCCGAGTGTTTCATTTTCATGGATCTCTAAACTGACGCCGTCTACTGCTCGTAAGGGTGACGACCTTTGCCACAGAGCCAAGCTACTTTTTTGTTTGAAATGTACGGCTAGATCGTGCACCTTGAGCATGGCGGCAGCTGCCTTGCTTGTTTCGCTGATGGGGGTTAACGGGCTTATCGCAATCAATTTTGATAACCCGTGTGACGAATGCAAGCTGCGGCGTGCTCAGGCGCCAGCAGTTTGAGGCGTGGATCAAGGTCAATACAGGCCTGTTGTACAGAGGGGCATCTTGGCGCAAAGCGACATCCCGAAGGCATGCGTTGTGGCAGCGGCACCACGCCCGAGATGGTTGGCAAGCGGGTAACGTCATAATCCAGCGGCGGAATGCTTTGCAACAGACCCTCGGTGTAGGGATGTTTGGGAGTATCAAACAACGCCTGCACAGTCGCTTGCTCGACAACCCGCCCCGCATACATCACGACAACCCGGTCAGCAATATCGGCGATCACACCAAGATCATGGGTAATGATGATGACGGCCATCCCAAAATCGCGTCGTAGGCTTCGTAATAAATCCAGGATTTGCGCCTGTATCGTGACATCAAGCGCCGTCGTGGGCTCATCTGCAATGAGAAGCTTGGGCTGACAAGCTAAGGCCATTGCGATCATGGCACGCTGACGCATGCCGCCCGAAAGTTGGTGAGGGTAGTCGTCGATTCGAGTCTGCGGTGAGGCAATGCCGACATGACCTAAAAAATCAATTGCAATCTTGCGTGCAGCGGTGACTGATATGTTTTGATGTGCGCGCAAGGTCTCGGTGATTTGACGACCGATCGTAAAAACCGGATTCAAAGAGGTCATCGGCTCTTGAAAGATCATTGCGATTTCTCCACCGCGCACTTTACGCAAGCGTTGGTCACTGCAATGCATCAGGTCCTCTTGATTAAAGAGAATTTTGCCGGCAGTCATTTCGATTGCAGGGCTATTGAGTCTCAGAATCGACATCGCCGATACGCTTTTGCCACAGCCCGACTCACCTACAATGCCCAGTACCTCTGCTGCACCGACGTCAAACGACACCCCATCGACAAGGGTGTAGGGGGTTCGACTCTTGACTGACAGAGTCAAGTCGTTGACGGATAGCAAGGGTGAGACCATAGCCATTGTTCAGTTAAGTTTCGCTGAAAGGATAGGTTTGCTCGCGCGGCACGTGCTTGTAGTCTAGGGTCAACAAGTCAGCGGGGCCCCAGTCTGGGGTGTCGATGATGATGATTGCCCCTGTAATGTCGGTATAAGAGGCTCTGAAGTGAGTCTTAGAGCGCAACAGCACATAGTTAAAATCATTGATAGCCATATCAAACTGTGTGAAACAGTCTTCAGAGACAGCCACAGATGGGCGGGTGGTGAGGCTAAGCACCATGTAGCCAGTGTCGATTACCACGACATCACCTAAATCAATCCACCGACCAGTGTAATAAGGGCCGGTTGCGCGAAAGGCTTTTGGGCCTGCGAAGACGATTTTTCCGGTAACGCTAACAGGGTCTCCCGCTCGGTCTGAACTGTGCCCACCGACAGCAACTGTCACTTGTGTACCAACGCCTGCCTTGAGGACTTGCGCGACAGCCTGCGCATCCCATAAAAATGGAACCGCTGTACGACCAAGCTTCAGCCGCACAACCTCTTTTAAGACATGGGTTGAGTCGACCATACGGTCGGCATGTTCAAGTAGAACAACTGGCTTTTTGGTTAAGGCGACTTGTCGCTGCGCCTGGGCAAGCCCTTCGTCCAGACTGTAAACAAGTTCTCGATGACTAAAGGCGGCCTTCGCCTGTTTAAGAATACCGCAAAACTCTTCGGCTGAAGATTGCGCCAACTGTGGATTTTTGTTTGTAACCGCCACTACCGAAAAGCCACAGTTTGGTACGTCAGCGTACGAAAACCCTGCAAAGATAGAGATATCCAGATACTCGGTTGAGTCTTGCGCTCGCTGGATTGAGTCGCGCACGACCGTCGCTAAGGGTTCAAGGTCTGTTGCACTAAAAATGCTGGGCACCATTAAACCTGGTTTACAAAGATGCATGACAGGATGAATTTCGCCCCGCAAAGTACGAAGCAAGCACTGGGCCGCGCGTTCTCCGGTTTGCGCTTGATCGGTATGTGGTGAAAAGTGATAGCCGAAGACCGCGTTGGCCTGAGCGATGGTCGTTTGATCCAAATTTGCGTGATAATCAAGCGCGACCATAACCTGAACTTGATCACCCACTTTGCGACGGACTGCAGAAATAATATCGCCATCGCCATCGAGCCGTTTTGGAGTGACCAAAGCGCCATGCAGATCTAGCAAAATCCCGTCGAGATGTTTAATGTTGAGCCCCTCAAGAATTGCGTTGAGGTAGTAGTCAAACGCCTCGTCAGAAGAGCAGGCTGCGGCGCCGGCTTCTGAGTAGATGATTGGCAGCATCTCGACCTCATGGCTTTCACAGATCGCGATAAAGCCCCCAACAGGAGTATTGGCGCCGCGATGACGTTCAATTAACTCGTTGCCTCGAACCTCGACTGCCTGAAAGTCAGCTAGCGTTGTGAGGTTGGGTAAAAAGGTGACGGATTCGAGTTTAAAGCCAGCGATAGCGATGCGTAGCGGACGCTTTGAATGAGTTGGCATTTTATTTTCCTTTTTTTACGGCTGAGGCTGATAAGTCTCGCGGGTCAAGTATGTCACGAACCGAGTCGCCCATAAGGTTAAACGCTAACACCGCGAATGTGAGACACAGGCCCGGAATCAAGGCCAGCCAGGGTGCTTCAAGAATCGTGGTCACGCCATCGCGTATCAAATTGCCCCAGCTAGGTTCAGGAGGTTGTATGCCAAGGCCTAAAAAGCTTAGGGCGGCCTCTTCGCGAATGGCACCAGCGATGCTCAGTGTCGCCATCACAATGAGTGGGCCGACCGCATTCGGGAAAATATGTTTAAGCAAAATGTGAAACTGACGCCCACCAAAGGAGCGACTTGCCGTCACGTAATCAAGTTCGCGGATGATGAGGGTTGAGCTTCGCGCTAAACGGATAAAGATTGGTACATGCGCGATACCGATTGCAAGAACAAGCACGCCCATGCCAGACCCAACAAGTGTGACGACCATTAACGCTAATAACAAAGACGGAAATGACAGCATGATATCGACAAAGCCAGAGACGACCGTGTCGATCCATCCGCCACGATAGCCCGCCAGAATACCGAGTGGCATACCAAGCACAATCGAAACGAATACCGATAAAACGCCTACGCATAAAGCAGGCCGCGTGCCATAGATCACACGACTGAGTACGTCACGGCCAAACTCATCGGTACCAAACCAGT
>JBAWWV010000097.1:0-12758 GCA_037146575.1 Alcaligenaceae bacterium
AGGTGGCGGAGACCTTTTCATTGTTCGGCCGATTCTGGCCGCAGTTGCGATGAACAATCTCAATGGTTTTTCTGGCAGCGGCGTCGCCAACATCACCCTCGAGTCTTTCTATGCCCCTAAAACAGGATCGTCCTGGATTTGGGGTGTCGGGCCTTATGCCACTGCGCCGCTTAACAACACCGGCAATTTCGGATCCCAGCAAACTGGCTTGGGCGTCACCGGAGTCGTCTTAAATCGGGATGGCCCGTGGACGTACGGCATTTTGGGTTATCGGTCTTGGGGTACGGGCGGCAGCACAACGTACGGCACACAAAATAATCTGTACGGACAGCCATTTCTTGCGTACACCACCAAGAGTGCCTGGACGTATTCCACCAACATGCAAGCGCTATACAACTACGACACCGGCCGGACATCAAATCCTCTTTATGCTGGCGTGTCTAAGCTAGAGGTCTTTGGCAAGCAACCCGTGCAGTTCAGTCTGGGGGCAACCTATTATCTAAGCTCAACACCCGAAGGGCCACAGGGTTGGGGCGCCCGGGCAACAGTCACTTTCGTTTTTCCCGAGTAAGCCGCTTTCTAAAGCCGTTTGAGCTGGCGTAATTTTAGTTGCCTTGATTCGATCGTCGACACGGGCTTTTCTAATTCAAGCGCCTGGCCATTTTGAGCTGTTCCATTTCGTCGATAAAAATTATGCCACTCGCAAAAAAAATTCTTGGCTGTGTTTTAGCTTTGCACTTAACAACAGCTTTTGCAAACACCTCGACGGTGTATTTCAATGGCGACATTCTCACGATGCAGGGCGAACGTCCGCAGTACGTCGAGGCGCTCTATGTGCAAAATGACAAAATTATGTTCGCTGGAGATAAGGCTCAAGCGCTTGCACAAGCTGGCGCTAACCCAACTCTTTATGATTTGAAGGGTCACACCTTAATGCCGGGCTTCATAGACAGCTGGGGGCATTTTTCGCTGATTGCACAAAATACTCTTGGGGTGAACTTGGGTTATTTTGCGCAAAACCCACCCACCACAAAAGCACAAGCGATTCAGAAACTGCTCACCGAGGGCAAAGTATTTAATGGTTGGATCATTGGCTCTGGCTATTCAGAGGCTATGTTATCTGATGGCGGTCTGTCTTTAGCAGACTTGGACAAGGCTTTTCCAGACCAACCACTCCTGATACAGAATATTTCAACCCTGACGGGCCAAGTGAATTCAGCAGGATTGAAAAAGCTTGCGATCACTCGAGCAACCAAGGCTGCCGGAGGCTTCATACCCACAGACCCAAAAACGGGGGAACTGACCGGAGAGCTCGTGGGCTCGCCCTTCATGGATGCGGTTGTGCGCGCTGTTGGGACATACTCTCAAGACATCACCTTTGATACCTACCGCAAGGCCGAGCACGTCTATCTTTCAAATGGCTTTACGACTGCCCAAAGTTATGAAGCAACGACCGATGATATGAATAAGATGCGCACGGCAATCGAGCAGAAAGTGATTGCACTTGATCTGATTGCACTGCCGGCGTATGACGTGGTGGATGAAATACTTAAAACCAAGCAAAATTTTCAGTTCGGGGCCTATAGCCAAGGGGATCGAGGTTTTAAGGTAGCAGGCATGATGGTCGCTACGGATGGCGCGCCACAATTACGCTTTGCCTACTTCACTAAGCCCTTTCTGGATACGACTGGCTTTACCCCAGACTGGCGTGGATTTCCCTTTACCCCCCAAAGTACGGTAGATCACTACGCGAAGCTCGCGTATGAAAAAAATATTCAGTACTTTGGCTACAGTAACGGCGATGCCGGAATCGACATGACGCTTTCGGCTTTGAATAAAGCTATGAAAGAAACGGGTGTCACTGAAGATCGAAGACCGGTCATTTCTCATTCATTCTTTGTACGCGATGATCAACTCGCGCAATATAAAGACAACAATATTATGGCCATCACGCTGCCGAATCACATCTGGTTATACGGCGACGTATATCTAAAAATACTAGGTGAAGAACGGGCCAAAAACATTAGTCCTTTACGCTCTGCTGATAAGTTGGGCGTCAAAATAGGGATTCATAATGACACGCCGTCTTCTGGTCCGAATGCTTTGTTTTCGGTCTGGAGCGCAGTCAATCGTAAAACCTTCAGCGGCAAAACACTCGGTGAAGAACAGAGGATTGATGCCTATAAAGCACTGCAAGGCTTTACTGTCAATGCTGCCTATCAATACAAAGAAGAAATGTCTAAAGGTCTGCTTGCAAAAGGAATGTTGGCCGATTTAGTCGAGCTTGATCGAAATCCTTTGAAGGTCGATCTAGATGACATTAAAAATATCCGTGTGATCCAAACGGTTAAACACGGCAAACGACTGTTTAGCACTCAGTAAGTTGACATATGAAAAAGCTCGCGCTCCTTTGCTTATTGCTGGTCTGCCACCTGAGTAGTGCGCGGGCCCAAGAGACTATCACGTTGTACGGGATCATTGATATTGGCCTTCAATACGCGACGGTCAATCAAACAAGAGACAGTATCACTCAACGTAATCAATTTTTCGGGGTTTCGAGCGGCGTGCAAAGCGGCACGCGTTTTGGTATGCGTGGCACCCATGAGATGGGTAGTGGTTATCAAACCGTCTTCACGTTAGAGAATGGCTTTAACGCCGGTAACGGAGAACTACAACAAGGCGGCAGATTATTTGGCCGACAGTCGACCGTCGGCATTAAAAACAACGATATTGGGCAACTTGATTTTGGTCGTCAGATCAACTTGGCCTCTAATTATTTTTTGCCAATCGATCCCTTTATCGAGGGCTTCGGACAAGCAAATATCGGCGCCTCGTTCGGTTCAGCAAATACGGTGCGCTATAGCAACATGCTGCTGCTTCAGGCTCAACCAACCAAAGAGTTGACCATCGGTATGGGCTACTCATTCGCCACCGAGCTGACCGGTATCTATGCTGACAACGGCTCATGCATCAGCGGCGCATGCGAAGCAAACAATCAAGGCTCTCAATTTCAAACGAACAACAATCTACGCGCGCTCACACTGGGCGCTAGGTATTCTAGCGGCCCGCTTCTTCTTGCGATCGCCTACGATCAGCTGCGGGGCCCCGACAATATCCCGAATGGACCGCCCCAGCCAAATCCCACATCTTGGCTGGCGGGTGGGTCCTACGACTTCAGCGTCATCAAAATATCATTTGCCTACGGCCAGTCACGAAACGGCTCTTGGAATGGTCAGTCCGCGGGCGCAGGCTCGACGCCCAATAGTCCGCTCTCAGATAGTTCGCTCGGCTCAGGGGCACTCTTCTTGGCTGGAACAGCAGCCAGCTCGGTGATGTTGGGGATGACGGTGCCTCTAGGTGAAGCAAGCGTTCTGGCATCGGTACAGCGCTTACAGCCGCTTGGCGACATCGTGTCCGACGCGCTGAAAGGGCCTCAAATGATTTACAGCGCTGCGTACCTCTATAACTTTTCACGACGCACAAACCTCTACACCTATGCGTCCTACGGAAACAATTACGCCGCAATTCAATCGGCACAAAGCACGGTTGTAGGGGTCGGGCTTCGGCATCAGTTTTAGAACAACTTAAATTGCAGTCCAACGAAGTATCCTTTTCTGGAAACCCATGACAAACGAAGCAGCTCCAAAAATACTTGACTTACCCATTGGCCTGACAGCAACCGGCCTGCGCGAAGAGTTCGATAGCATTGGTAAAGTTCAAGTACCAGCAGACCATTATTGGGGTGCTCAAACACAGCGCAGCCTGATTCATTTCAATATCGGTCACGACAAGATGCCGAAAGAGGTCTATCACGCCTACGGCTATGTCAAGAAGGCCGCGGCGGTGGTAAATACCAAGGCCGGGCGTCTTCCCGCCTGGAAAGGAAACTTAATTCAGAAAGTTGCCGACGAAGTCATCAGTGGCAAACTCGATAGCGAGTTTCCGTTGTACGTCTGGCAAACAGGTTCGGGCACACAATCAAATATGAATTTGAACGAGGTGATTTCAAACCGCTGCATTCAACTCGTGGGGGGCACCTTAGGCGCGCAAGAGCCTATCCATCCTAATGATCACGTCAACATGGGGCAGTCAAGTAACGACACGTTTCCGACGGCCATGCACATCGCTGCCTACAAAATGGCAACCGAGAAAACAATCCCTGCGTTGCAGCGGCTTCGCGACGCGTTGAATGTCAAGTCGCAACAATGGTCAACCATTGTCAAAATCGGCCGTACGCATCTTGAAGATGCAACGCCTCTGACGGTTGGGCAAGAGTGGTCGGGCTATGTGGGCGCGCTTGATGATGCGATCGCCGATGTGACGTATGCCACGCAAGGGCTTCTGCAGGTTGCAATGGGCGGTACCGCGGTTGGTACCGGGCTAAATTCGCCCGTTGGCTTTGGCGATGAAGTTGCGGCAGAGCTGACTAAGATGACTGGCTTTGCCATCAAGACCGCCACAAATAAATTTACAGCTCAAGGCACATTGGATCGTATGGTCCGCGCACACGCTGCACTTAAATGTGCAGCCGTATCACTGTTTAAGATCGCCAATGATATGCGTTGGCTTGGCTCTGGCCCACGCACCGGTTTAATGGAAATGACCTTTCCGTCTAATGAGCCAGGCTCTTCAATCATGCCCGGTAAAGTCAACCCCACGCAAGCCGAAGCCATGCTCATGGTTTGTATTCAGATTATGGGTTCGGATGTTGCAGTGCAAATGGGCGGTTCAGAAGGCAATTTTGAGCTCAACGCCTTTCGACCCGTTCTCATCAGTAACTATTTACACTCAGCATTGATTATGGCGGATATGTGTGATCACTTCCGCGAGTTCATGATCGAAGGTGCTGTTGTCAATGAAGCTCAACTCAAGTCAAATATTGATCGCTCGGTCATGATGGTGACGGCGCTCTCGCCGGTCATTGGTTACGACAAAGCTTCAGAGATTGCACACTATGCGATCGATAACAACACGACACTTAAGCAAGCCGCTCTTGCCAAAGGTGTTGACGAAGCTGTGTTCGACCGTGTCGTGGTGCCTATCAATATGACTCGGCCAGGCTCTGCAGACGTACCTGCTGCTAAAGCATAACCAGGAGACGATGAATGAGCGCCAACCTTCACTCTACCCCTTCGGGGCAACAGGCCTTACGCCAGCAGGTTGGCGATCGTTTCACCGCCGACTGGAAAAGCAACGATCACCGTGCTCGGCGATTAGTCGCCGAGTTCATTGGTACCTCAGGTCTGACGTTTGTATTGTCAGGCGGTGCGGCAATCTTAGCGGGGTACGGGGGCGCGACCCTCGCGCCCTATCAGTTCGCGTTCATTCTCTCGGCTTGTGCTGCGCTCTGGCTAGTCGCTGCAGTCTTTTTTTTGGGTGATATCTCTTCGCATTTCAATCCGGCCATGACGCTCGCCTTCGCGCTGCGCGGTGACATGGGGTTCCCGATGGCTGCATGTTATGTTTTTGTGCAAATGATTGCCGCAGCAACGGGTTCGTGTGCCGCAGCCATGTTGTTTGGAACCGGAGGCAACCTTGCCGCCACGGTGCCCGCAGCTGGGATGATTTATCAGTCAGTTGCCTTCGAGGCAATTCTTACCTTTGGCATGGTCTTGTTAGTACTCAGCATGACAAACGGCCCCAAGCTAGACAGCAGTTCTGCTCCGCTTGCCGTAGGGGCTTATGTGATGGCAATGGGGACGATGGGCGGCCCGTTTGACGGCGCGGCGTTTAATCCTGCTAGGGCATTTGGGCCAGACTTTGCCCGCTGGGATTTTTCAACGTACTGGGTCTACGCTGTTGGATCGTTGATTGGTGTGCTCGTAGCAGTCGCCATTGCACGCTTTTTGCGTGGACCTGCAAAAGCCTCTGAGGCAAACGCTGCGATGGGGAATCCTCTGGATTCTTGAACAGCAAATGTTGCAATTGAGTCGATCTAGCCAGCTAGATCGACTCAACACAGTTGAAAGCCGCTTATGCGTTACGCTATTTCGCTAAAAACATAAACATCGAAATATTTATACCAATGACGCTCAGGCACATGGTTGCTACGCCCGCGCCAATCCAGCGAAGGTATTTATGCGAAGTTTTTAGCTCTGACACATCAGATCGAAAATGTGAGAACTCATTTTTGCACTCATCAATGGTTGTTTTTAGCCCTGATAGCTCTGAAGAGAGCTTCTGTTCGACCTGATCTATTTTTTTCTCAATCTGGGTCATTTTGATTTCGATCTGATCGGTCTTAGCCTCGATCTGGATAGTCTTAATTTCGATCTGATTGGTCTTGACCTCGATCTGAAGCATCTTGGCTTCGATGCGATCAGTCTTGATTTCAAGTTGATCTGTTTTAGTTTCGATGCGATCAGTTTTTATTTCGAGTTGGTGAATCTGCAACTTAACTGCGCTACTCAAGGCAACAAAGTCGGCCTTGGTAGCATATTGCTTGTGCTCTTCATCATAGACATTTTGAAGGGCGTTAGCGTGCACTTCGGCCTGCTCACGGGGCAAGCCAGTAGCCACTAATTGCGTGGCGTAAGACAAAGAATTGAAAGTACTCATGACGCTTCCTGTGTAAAACAATTTCAGGCACCAGCACCCGAAGCATCTAGTTTGAGCTGCAAGCCAACAGAGTTCAATCGCTTGGGCCAAACTGTTGCACTCTTTTACAAATCACCCAGAACTCGGCCAAAGACGAAAACGTCACTACCACTGCTGTCGTTTGCCACCCACCCAGGTCTCTAAGACCTTGATCTCAGAGATTTGAGCGGGCGTTGTTGTACGTGGATTCTTTTCTAGGACAACAAAATCTGCCAACTTACCTACCTCAAGACTTCCAACTTCGTGATCTGACATCATCTGATAGGCAGCGTCAATCGTGACGGCCCGGATTGCGTCGTCTACGGATATTCTTTCGTCAGGGCCTAAGACTCGCTCAACAGGACCTTGCCACACACGCGTCACGCCTTGAGTAATGTATTTCAACGGACCGTAGGGCGAAACAGGCGTGTCACTGTGATAAGCAAAACGAACACCTTCCTTTTTCATCGAGGCGGAAGGATCAATCCGATTGGCGCGAGCAGCGCCTACTATGTGATCATGAAAAGGCTCGCCCCAATAATGCACATGACCAATGGTAAAACCCGGAACGACACCTAACTTCTTAGTCAGCACGACTTGTTCTGGCTTCGTGATCGTAAAGTGTTCAATGCGCAGCCTACGCGCTTGGGGATTATCGACTTTGTCGAGCAATTTGCTGTAGTTCTCTAGCGCTTGATCGATAGCGCTATCGCCATTCGCATGGATTGCAATCTGCCAGCCTTGATCAAAATAAGGCTTAATCAAGTTAAAGAATGTGTCGGTTTTATAATTGAGGTTCCCTTTGTCTTGTGTTTGCGCGGGATACGAATATGGTTCATTCAAGGCGGCGGTTAATCCCTGCGTAGAACCATCCGCTACAAATTTGATACCAACAAATCGCAAATGCGCATCGCCATCATTGGGCTTGATCGCATTAAAGCCTTGAGGGACAGCGTTGCCATACAGATACGCACGGACTCTTACTGGCAAACCGCCATCACTCATGAGGTATTTGTATAAGCCCAGTTCATTTTCAAGACCGAAGTTAACACCCAACGTGATTTCAGCTGAGGTTGTGATGCCTTTCATCGCTAGCCTCTTGGTGGTCTTGCGAACTGCTGCCGCCATTTCAGCCTGCGTCGGAACAGGCATCTTGGCTTGAAAAGGTAGATAGCTTGGTCCCTCCATCAACTTACCGGTGAGCTTTCCGTTTGCATCTTTGACGTAAATGCCACCATTTGGGGCATTAGGGGTTTGATTCGTCACTCCCGCGACTTCAAAGGCCCTGCTATTCACATAGGCAATATGACCGGATTGATTAAAGATAAAGATCGGCACATCTTTAGACACCTGATCTAACACCTCAGCATTGAGCTCAGCCATAAAAGGCGTAGTGCGCGAAGGGTCAACACCAAAACCTGCTAACCAGCCGCCAGGCGGAACTTGTTTAAGCGCAGTGCGTAACTTTGCGCTCAGAGTCTCGATCGTATCGTAGGGCAAAGTAAAGTTAGACAAGTCTAACCAGAAGCCTTCGACCATTGAGGTCAACACAATGTGAACGTGCGGTTCAACAAAGCCGGGCATCAGCGTGCGGCCGCTCAAGTTAATGACCTGAGTCTTTGGATCCGACCATTGACTTTTGATCTCGGCCTGAGCGCCAACCGCAACGATTTTTCCATCTTTCACCGCGATGGCTTCGGCCTCTTCGTTCTTGGCGTTCACCGTCACGATCGGTCCGCCTAAAAAAATGGTATCGGCTGCAGCATGAATCACACCGCTTTGTGCAAAAAGTAATGCTGCACAAATTGTCTTTATTGCACCTAAGGAGAGTGAACGCATGATCAGGACCTCAAGATTAAGTGGAAACAGTTGATTGATAGATTTGTTGCAGGATATTTTCGGGTAAGGGCTGACTTTCTTCTGCTGCGATCATGATCTCGATATACGAGGCACCATCGTGTTGTTGTGCCCGTTCAAGCGCCGCGTCGAGTTCAGCGACGGTTCGCACGCGAGCGCTGAACCATGCCTCACAGCCCATCGCCGCGGGTAATTGCGCGTAATTCCATTTGGCGAGATCGTCATACGACAACCCCTTCTCACTTAACACAATCTCTACTCCATAGGCACCATTGTTCAGCACAAAGATGATCGGCTTAATCCCGTAACGGCCCATCACGCCAATTTCATTTGCGGTCAACTGATGAGAGCCATCACCCGTAATGAGTATCGTACGCCCATTTTTATTGGCCATACAGACGCCCATCGCGGCGGGCGTCGCCCAGCCAATCGAACCCCATAGCGTCTGCGTCTGAAAGCCGACACCCTCGGGTAAGAGCATAGGAGTCGAGTGAATCGTGCACGAACCCGTTTCAACCACGTAGATATCACCCGGTTTGAGCATCTTTTGGATACGCGGGTAAACGTTTGCCGAAGCGGTGGGCTCTGAGGGTTCACCCACCAGCGGCAGGTACGCTTGCGCAGCCGAAAACTCAAACTTAGGCACGGCACTTAAGCGCGCAGTCAGCCCTTCTAGCATATCTTGCAGAGACACACCGGTAAAAATGGTGTTGCCTTGTCTGACAAAGTTATCACCAAGGGTCAGTAGCTTTTGTGGGGCAGCCTGACTTGTCCAGAAAGTCGTATTAAAGTCCTCGAATACAACGCCACCAATATCAAGCAGCAAGTCAGCAGCTTCAACTGCGACATTGAGCCCCGGAGGGCTAGACCATGCTCCGCTATAAATACCAAGATATTGTGGATGAGACTCAGACACGATCCCTTTATCCATCGGCGTGGTGGCGAAGGACATCTTGGATTGCTTAAGAAAATCGAGTAACTGTTCGCGCAGACCGTAATTTGCAACCAGATAAGTCGGTAACGCCACAGCACTCTTTGCTGCTTGAATTTTGCTGGTCACAAAATCTAGCGCGGCACTTAAACTTGCGGGATCACTTTTCACTCTTTTGATGCCAGCTAAAGCTGAACCTTTTACAGGCGAACCGATGATCGGCATCTTAGCCAGATCCATCGGAACAGTGATGTAAGCAGGCGCACTCAGGCGCAACGCCTCGCTGATGACTCTCTCCATCTCACTCACCACATTATCAGGGGTCAGATTTGTGGTGATGCAGCAGGCAGCGGCTGAAAGGTGCTGAAAGTTATTGAACACACCATCACCCAGCGTGTGATGCGTGATCAGCCCTTGTTTTTGAATTTTGGTGCTTGGCGCACCGACGATATGAAAAACCGGCAAACGCTGCGCGCGTGCACCCATCACACCATTTAGCGCACTAAGCTCGCCCACGCCATAGGTGGTAGACAGAATCGAAACACCATGTATTCGGGCGTAGCCATCCGCAGCATAGGCCGCATTCAACTCGTTGGCGCACACAATCCACTCGACACGCTCACTCGCCTCGATCGCATCATCAAAGGGAAATGCATAATCTCCTGGAACACCAAACACACGGTCAACGCCAAGGTCTGCCAGTCGGCTCACTACATACTCAGCAACGGTCGGAACTGTGTTTGTCATTATTTTGCCTAAAAGGTTTGCTTAGTAAGTGGTGCCTATCAAGTGGTAAAGATTTTAGCAGTGAATACCGTGGCCAACCCCATGTACGCTGCCCGACAATTTGTAGGGGTACGACTTCGAGCGTTCAACGCAAACGTTCAGCGCGGTCCGAGGTCAGTGGGTATACTGCTTTGTCATCAAGCAGCCCCGTCGTGCCCCTCAATCAACAATCACCGCTATGCAAACTGACTTGTTTGAACCCACACCAAGCGAGCGTGATTTACCACAAGTTACTGTCAATCTTCTGCCCAAAGATGGCAGTGTGACGTATATTCCTAACGTTTTCGACCCAGGCAGCTGTTCGACATTATTCGCCTCGTTACGCGAAGCGCTTAACTGGCAACAAGACCAGTTATTCATGTTTGGAAAATTAATCACTACCAAAAGAGAAGTGGCTTGGGTAGGGGATGCGGGCTGTTCTTATACTTATTCTGGCGTCAAAAAGTTTCCGCAAGCCTGGACACAAGAGCTGTTACACATCAAACACACCGCTGAGGCGCTGGCGAACCACACGTTCAACTCGTGCCTGCTCAATCTGTATCACGACGGCGATCAGGGCATGGGTTGGCACAGCGATGATGAAGTTGAACTCGAGACAAACGCACCGATCGCCTCAGTTAGTTTTGGTGGCGAGCGTAAATTCTTGTTTAAACATAAGTTTGAAAAACTCGGCGCGTCTGTTGTTTTAGAAAATGGAAGTGTGCTGTTGATGCACACACCGACACAGAATTTTTGGCAGCACAGTCTGACAAAAACTAAACGTATCGTCCCACCGAGAATCAACCTAACTTTTAGAGCCATCAGGCAAGAGCAGTTATAAAATGAACAAAAAGTCGATCGCGATCGTGGGTGCCGGCCTCGCAGGCTTAAGCTGTGCGGTTCGGCTCAAAGAACTTGGCCATCACGTAGAGCTTTTTGAAAAAAGTCGCGGGACCGCTGGCCGCATGAGCACCAAACGGGGCGAAGGTTGGTCTGCCGACCATGGCGCCCAGTACTTTACAGCCCGAGACCCTCTGTTTATTGAACAAGTCAAAAAATGGTTAGCCGACCAAGTCGTGGCACTTTGGACGCCCGCAATCAAAGTCTTTGAGGCGAATCAATGGACAACTTTTCAGTCGCAAGATCTGCGCTATGTCGGCACACCTGCAATGAACACGCCCGCCAAGCAATTAGCCAAGGGGTTGGTGCTTCACGCAAGTCAAACGATTGATGCACTGTCTCGCAAAGATGATCAATGGTTTTTACACAGTACCGAAACTGGCGACATCGCGACAGGGTTTAATGAGTTGATCTTGGCGATCCCCGGACCTCAGGCGCTCACCCTGGCACAGCACCTTGATCCCGACATCAAAAAGATTGCTGGGCAATCCAACATGAAGGGTTGCTGGACATTCATGGCACGCTTTCAACATCAACCAACGGTGGCCTTTGAGGCCGCCTTTGTCAATCAAGAGATCATTAGTTGGATTGCACGAAATTCATCTAAACCCCAGCGTACAGGGCAAGAGTCATGGACAATTCAGGCGAACCCACTCTGGAGCCAAGAGTTTATTGATTTGAACAAAGAAGAGGTTACCGAAAGAATGTTGGCATGCGCCAAGACCTTAGGGCTAGATTGCACAGAGGCTGAGATCTCTGTTCACCGGTGGCGCTACGCAAGCGGCGCCACGACCGCGACTCTGGGCTTCTATACGAATCCTGTTGTGCAACTCAGCCTGTGCGGAGATTGGTTAAATGGTGGTCGCGTAGAGGGCGCATGGTTAAGCGGCTATCACTTAGCGAATAACATTGCCGATTGAGGCAGCGCTTCGCGACGTGGCGATTGTGCTGGCGAGTCGATCGGCGTCCAGCCCTCGACCAATGCAATTGCGATATTAGGGATTACCTTAGATGCAGCCAAATCCCTTTGCCAATGGCCGTTTATCGTGTAAGTTCATACTGACACTTTAAGTCAATCTAGAAAATGATACTGAGCGCGACCTAAGGGCGATGACTCGAATAATTCGGAGACAAAAATGACCACAATTTTAAAAGGCCGTCGCACGCTCATTCAAGCTGCGGGCTTTGCTGCACTGACTGCTGCCGCAACGAATTTCAGTCGTATCGCGGGCGCCGCAGAACCTATCAAGATCGGCATACCCTGCGCACTGACGGGCTCCCTGGCTGTTGTGGCCGAGCAAACTAAGCGTACCGCCCAACTCTTTGCCAAGCAAGTCAACGCCGCTGGCGGGATTAATGGGCGAATGATTGAATTGATTATTGAAGATACGGGTGGCAATCCGGCTACCTGTGTTCGCAAAGTGCAACAAATGGTCGAGCGAGACGGTTGCAGAATATTTACAGGGATTACGTTTTCATCCGAGACGCTTGCCGTCATGCCCAGGCTGGCTGAGTGGGATTCGATCTATGTGGCTTGTGGCAATGGCGATGCCAGCATGACAGCCGAGGCGTACGTGCCCGGATTTTTCCGTGGCAATCCGTCGGGCCCAACAGAGGCGCGCTTACTCTCGATGTACATCAAGGATTCTGGTCTGAAAAAGTTTTACGCCATCGGAATGGATTATTCGTGGGGACACTCAACCGTTCTAGCGTTTGAACAAGAAATGGC
>JBAWWV010000098.1:0-12694 GCA_037146575.1 Alcaligenaceae bacterium
CACTCATTCCAAGCGCCCACACTTATCGGTTGTCAAATTTTTAAAGAACAAGGTACTAAGCACTGCGTATTCGGTACTGCTTGCACTCGGTAGAACGTATTATAACCTAGTTTTTTAACTTCTAACTTCGGCTTATTTCTTACAATTTGGAGCTATCTTTCAGCAATTTGCCGTTAACTAACCGGTTTGCTGCGACTGGCTTTTGTTGCACCCCTGCTTTGGTAGAAGCAGAGAAACGAGATTATGCATGGATTAATTTGCCCTGTCAAACGTAAACCCGCAATAAATCTGAAATATGGCCTTTTTTTAAGATTTATTTTCAATTAGGGCGAAAAATCCAGCTTTAGCCCTTTAATTTGGCCGAAAACTGCTTACGAAACTTTTGAACTTTAGGTGCAATCACAAACTGGCAATAGCCTTGCTCGGGGTGCAGCGCAAAGTAATCTGCGTGATATTGCTCTGCGGGCCAGAACTTGGCCGCTGCGTGCAGTTCGGTACAAACCGGGGCATCGTAGGCACCAGAGGTCTCTAAATGCTGGATGTACTGCTCAACCGCCTCTTGTTGCGCCGCATCTTGATAAAACACAGCTGACTGATATTGCGGGCCTACATCATTACCCTGACGCCCCGGGGTCGTCGGGTCGTGCGTCGCAAAGAACACCTCAAGCAACGCACTAAAGTCGGTCTGCTGGGCGTCAAACTCGATCTTGACAACTTCAATGTGACCCGTCTCTTTGCCACAGACTTGTTCGTAGGTCGGGTTCTGCACTGAACCGCCACAATAGCCTGACTGCACCGAGAGCACCCCTTTCATGGCGGTAAAGACCGCCTCGGTGCACCAAAAGCATCCGCCACCAAAGACAGCGATCTGGGTGGCGTTCGAGCCTGTTTCACTAGGCTGATTTGTATTTTGCATAAAACTACCTCAAAGTAAGGATCCACTGCGCAAGTTGCAGCGCATCTTGTTGGTTTACGTGCGGCTGCGTGGGCATCGGCACCGCCCCCCAGCGCCCTCGCCCGCCTTGGCGAATGGCACTTGCCAAATACTCGAGCGACTCAGGTATTGCGGCGTGTCGCTGCGCGACTGCCTGCAGACTTGGGCCAACCCGCTTGGCGTCGAGCTGGTGACAACCCAGACAGTTTTTTTTACGAGCCAACTCAAGGCCTGCGTCAAACGACAAGGTAGGAACAGCCGGAGCCGAAACCGAAGCCGCAGGTACAGGTACAGGTACAGGTACAGGTACAGGTACAGGTACAGGTACAGGTACAGGTGAAGATAAAGATGAAGGTAAAACTGATTGCGCCCCAACAACTTGAGGCGCAATCAAACTTAAACAGCACATCAGGGCAGCCACTAGCCCTGAATGCCGCCCTAATAAAGACTTATTCGTCAAACGCATCCGTCACAGCTCCGCGACTCGCCGTGCTGGCCAAGCGGCCAAACTTGGCCAATACGCCACGGGTATAGCGCGGCTTGGGCTGTACCCATGCTTTACGGCGCGTCGCAATTTCAGCCTCGGGCACATTCAACTGCAGCAGAAGTTTGTGCGCGTCGATGGTGACAGAGTCGCCCTCTTTAATCAGGCCGATCAAGCCGCCCACATAGGCCTCGGGTGCAACGTGCCCAACCACCATCCCCCAGGTGCCGCCAGAAAACCGCCCGTCGGTAATTAAACCAACACTTTCACCTAGGCCTTGACCGACTAAGGCAGAGGTTGGCGCCAGCATTTCGCGCATCCCTGGTCCACCCTTAGGGCCCTCGTAGCGAATCACCACGATATCGCCATGCGTAATTTTTTGCTCCATGATCGCAGCCATGGCGTCGTCTTCTGAATCAAACACGCGTGCAGGCCCAGTAATGACAGGATTTTTAAGACCTGTAATCTTGGCAACCGCCCCCTCGGGCGAAAGGTTTCCTTTCAAGATGGCCAAATGACCTTGTTTATACATAGCGTTGGCGATGGGTCGAATCACCTGCTGGCCGGCTGGCGGTTGGTCGGGCACATCTTTTAAGACTTCCGCGATGGTTTTGCCCGTGATCGTCATGCAGTCGCCGTGCAGCAAGCCCGCATTGAGCAAAATCTTCATGACCTGAGGCACACCGCCGGCACGATGCAGATCAACCGTCAAAAATTGACCCGATGGTTTCAAATCACACAGCACTGGTACACGTTGGCGCACCTTTTCAAAATCATCGATGGTCCAAGGTACCTCGGCCGCGTGGGCAATGGCAAGAAAATGCAGCACGGCGTTGGTTGAACCGCCAATCGCCATGATCACCGACACGGCGTTTTCAAGCGACTTGCGTGTGATGATGTCGCGCGGCCGGCGATTGTGTCGCACAGCGTCAACCAGCACCCGCGCAGCCTCGGCTGCATTATCGATGGCCACCTGATCTTCGTTGGCGAGCGTGCTTGAATACGGCAACGCCATCCCCATCGCCTCAAACGATGAACTCATCGTGTTCGCCGTGTACATCCCGCCGCACGACCCCGAGCCCGGAATCGCTTTTTGTTCGATGGCTTTGAAATCTTCTTGGCTCATGCGACCCATGGTGAACTCGCCAACCGCCTCAAACACCGAGACAATATTCAAGTCGCGTCCTTTATGCGAGCCTGGCTTGATCGTGCCACCGTACACGTAGATGCCAGGTACGTTCATGCGAGCAATACCGATCATGCCACCGGGCATATTTTTGTCGCAACCGCCCACCACCACCACACCATCCATCCACTGACCTTGGACGGCGGTTTCAATACAGTCGGCGATCACTTCGCGCGAGACGAGCGAATATTTCATCCCCTCTGTACCCATCGACATGCCGTCTGAAATGGTAGGCGTACCAAAGACCTGCGGATTGCCCTTGGCCTCGCGGATCGCAGCAATCGCAGCGTCAACCAAGGGTTGCAAGCCGCTGTTACACGGTGTGATGGTCGAATGCCCGTTGGCCACACCAATCATGGGGTTCGCGAAGTCGGCTTCTTTGTAGCCCATGCCGTAATACATCGAACGGTTAGGCGCGCGTGTCACGCCCTCGGTAATGTGTTTAGAACGCTCGTTATTTGCCATGAATGAACACCTAAGGATGAATTACAAAAAATATCAGGATAGCCTTCAAAGCTAACCCTTCTTCGGGCCATCTGTCAAAGCAGATCGCCAACAATCTGAAAGGTTATTATCGAACATCTTTTGACCGGTGGCTCACGATGCTGCAATTTCCTAATTTTGACCCTGTTGCGTTGCGCTTAGGCCCGCTCGCCATTCATTGGTATGGCTTGATGTATTTGGTGGGTTTTGGGTCGGCCTGGCTACTTGGGCGTTGGCGCATCGCTCACAACAAGTCGCGTCTTACCGTGCGCGACCTCGAAGACATCATTTTTTATGGGGTCTTAGGGGTGGTGGCCGGCGGTCGTCTCGGTTACGTACTGTTTTACAAGCCCGCCCACTATTTGGCCCATCCGCTCGAAATCACCTACCTCTGGGAAGGTGGCATGTCTTTTCATGGCGGCTTGCTGGGCGTTTTAGCGATGATGTTTTGGCTGGCGCGCAGTCGCGGCTACAAGTTTTTTGAAGTTGCCGATTTTGTCGCGCCACTCATCCCGCTGGCTCTCGCGGCGGGCCGATTAGGCAACTTCATCAATGGAGAGCTGTGGGGCCGGCCGAGCACCTTGCCCTGGGCGATGGTCTTCAGACAAAGCGGCGACGGCATCGCAAGACATCCATCTCAGCTGTATCAGCTTGGTCTTGAGGGCTTAGCGCTGTTCGTGGTGGTCTGGTGGTTTGCCAATAGACCCCGACCAACCGGCCAAGTCAGCGCCGTGTTTTTGATGGGATATGGCCTTTTTAGATTTGTCGCTGAATTTGCCCGTGAACCTGATGATTTTTTAGGCTTGCTTGCGGCGGGGCTATCGATGGGACAATGGCTGTCGGTGCCAATGATCTTTGCAGGAATCTGGCTATTTTTTGCAGCGCGAGAGCAGCGCTAGCGCCAAAATGAAACGTCCGACCGCAAGCAAATAGCCTGCGCGATCCACTCATCAAACAACGAGTCTGTGAGGCCACAGACTCGTTGATTTAGATGCCCCGCTTGTGCCGTTTAGGCCGGCATCTCGAACCGTAAGTTCAAGTTGGCCGCGATCTGCTGACTTTGAGCGCGTCTGCTAGAGACCCGCATACCCGTCTAGCTATCCCGCAACCTATGTATGCCATAAGCATTGGTTCTGAGAATATATGACCTAGTCACGAACACAGCAGGGACAAACTGTAGAAATCTTGCTTAGCGCGCCTTGGATGAGGGCTTAGGTAGCGCCGCATCGAGCATCGCATTCATGTCGCCAATTCTACGCTTGAAGTCACCAACAGCCAAACCACCTAAGGGGCCGTCGGGCGCTTTCACCGATAACAATTCAATCGCGACCTGAATCGCCGCCATCACGGCGATACGCTCATTGCCTGAAACTTTGCCACTCCCTTGAATACGTCCGGCCAACTGGCTAATGTGGTGTGCCGCGGCCGCCAACGCCTGCTTTTCTTCGGGGGGGCAAGCCAGAGAATAATCTCTGCCCAAAATAGAGATATCAACGCGTTCCATCATTGAGCCCCTTGCTCAGGCGAGGCCGGCGCCCCAGGCAACCGCTCGAGTACGGCTTCGATTCGTTCGCGCGCCTGAGCCGTGGCTGCGCGCAAGGCCGAGACCTCGTGTTCGCGGGACTGCAGTTGGGCCTGAAGCGTTGACTGCTCTTGTTTAAAAAGATCAAGCGACCCTTGTAGGGCAGCCTGCTCTGACACGTAGGCATCAACCTTGCGCGTAAGCGCCTTGGCTTGAGTCCCTTCTTGTGCGAGCTTCCCCTGCAGAGCGTCACGCTCTGACTGAGCCTCAGACAAACTGACGCGCAAGGCCCCTACTTCAGAGGCAAGCTCTTGCGTATAGGCAATCAAGGCCGCTAGGCGAATAGAGAGTTGGTCGAGGTCTTCAAGCATGGCGATATCGTAAAGCAAAATTGAGCATTCAGGCGAAGCGCTCGGTATGCGACTGGCTCTACCAATCTTGCTGAAGAAACATCTATCAAAATAAAACGTAAAATTCGTTTCGTTTTGTCAGTTAGCGTTCAGAAAGCTGTGTTAAGCAATCTAACGCAAGCCTTTTGACGTTACCAAATGTTAATGCTTTGCACATTTCGGCACATTTTGTGTGCAAATTAGCACAAGTCTAGGGAAAACCCCATCCACTAGGGGTAAGTTCAGGGTTTGCTTTGAGGCTGCACTCCATTACCATGCAAGCCTTGCTAGTTCTCTGACAAAATACAAACTCAGGCTGAGATCCAGCAGAACCACGGTGCGCGCAACGCACATATTGTTTCAACAAATTTTTAGCAGCGCAGTTAAGGAGCTACCCATCATGCAGCTTAGAAATAAACAGGACTTCTGGTCAGGGGTGATGTTCATCCTGCTTGGCCTTGGATTCGCCTGGAAAGCCACCAGTTACTCGATGGGCACTGCCGCCCGGATGGGCCCTGGCTATTTCCCCCATTGGCTGGGGATCATCATGGCCGTTTTAGGCGCGGTGATTTTGTTAAGTGCTTTGCGCCCTAAAGCTGAAGAGACTGAAGTGGCAAAGTTTGACTTCAAAATTCTCGCCATCATTATTTCAGCGATCGTTCTGTTTGGTCTCCTCCTGCGCCCAATGGGTCTGATTTTTTCTCTGTTCTTATTGGTGGCAATCAGCAGCTTCGCCAGCCATGAGCACGATTGGAAAGTCACCGGTGCAAATGCGATCTTCTTGACAGTGCTGTGCTGGCTGTCGTTTGTGAAAGGCCTCAAATTGGTGTTCCCGATTTGGCCCGCCTTTCTTGGTCTGAACTAAGGAGCACCTGTTCATGGACTTATTTAATAATTTGATGATGGGTTTTGGCGTGGCTTTCACGCCTGAAAACCTGACCTACGCGTTGCTAGGCTGTTTGCTGGGTACTCTGGTAGGCGTGTTGCCTGGTTTAGGCCCCGTGCCAACGATTGCCATGCTGCTGCCCATCACCTATGTGCTCCCACCGATTGCTGGTCTGATTATGTTGGCCGGCATCTATTACGGTGCGCAGTATGGTGGTTCAACAACCGCCATTTTGGTGAACTTGCCGGGCGAGACCTCTTCGGTGGTGACGACACTCGACGGGCACGCGATGGCTAAAAATGGTCGTGCAGGTGCTGCACTGTCTATCGCCGGCTTGGCTTCGTTTTTTGCAGGTAGCGTCGCAACATTGCTGCTGGCTGCGTTTGCACCGCCACTTGCTGAGGTCGCCTTTAAATTCGGTCCTGCCGAATATTTTTCGCTGATGGTACTGGGCTTGGTTGGTGCAGTCGTGCTCGCGTCTGGCTCATTGGTGAAAGCCATTTGCATGATCTTGTTGGGCCTGTTGCTCGGCATGGTTGGGACCGACGTGAACTCAGGTGTTGCTCGCTTTGACTTTGGCGTGCCCGAGTTGCAAGACGGCCTGGATTTTGCAATCGTGGCGATGGGCGTGTTCGGCTTTGCTGAGATCATGAGCAATCTTGAACTCAGAGAAAACCGCACAGAGATCGCCTCAAAGATCGGTTCTTTGTATCCCAACATGCAAGAATTTAAAGAAGCTTGGCCTGCGGTGATACGCGGTACTGCCTTGGGTTCGATGTTGGGGATTCTGCCTGGCGGTGGCGCCGTGCTTTCGTCGTTTGCCTCGTACACCCTCGAAAAGAAAGTGTCGCGCAATCCAGAACGCTTCGGCAAGGGTCATCCTGCTGGTGTGGCGGGCCCTGAGGCTGCAAACAATGCGGGTGCTCAAACCTCGTTTATTCCCTTGCTGACACTGGGCATCCCAAGCAACGCTGTGATGGCGCTGATGGTTGGGGCAATGACGATTCATAACATCCAGCCTGGTCCACAGGTCATGACCAGCCACCCACAGCTGTTCTGGGGCTTAATTGCTTCAATGTGGATTGGTAATCTGATGTTGGTCGTGTTGAACCTGCCGCTTGTTGGTATTTGGGTGAAGCTGCTCAAAGTGCCTTACAAAATCTTGTTCCCTGCGATCTTGGTGTTTTGTACCATTGGTGTGTACTCACTGAACTACAACACCTTTGACATCATGACGACCTCATGCTTTGGCATCATCGGTTATGTGTGGGCCAAACTAAAGTGCGAAGGCGCGCCATTACTGTTGGGCTTGGTACTCGGTCCACTGATGGAAGAAAACTTCCGTCGTGCCTTGCTGTTGTCACGCGGCAACTACGGCACGTTCCTTGAGCGTCCGCTCTCGGCCTCGCTGCTTGGCGTTGCTGCAATTTTAGTGGTCATCGTAGCGCTGCCTTCTATCAAGAAGAAGCGTGAAGAAGCCTTTGTCGAAGAGTAAATGAATGTCTAGCATCAATAGCAAAACGTACGAACCCTCTACCCCCACCAAAGTCGCTTTTATCGGACTGGGGGTGATGGGTTTGCCGATGGCAGGGCATTTGGCCAAAGCGGGTCATGACGTCACGGTTTACAACCGTAGCGCTCAAAAAGCACAGGCCTGGGTCAAAGAGTTTGGAGGGCGCGCCTGCGCCACCCCTCGTGAAGCGGCCCAGGGCGCGCAAATCGTATTTGCGTGCGTTGGTAATGACGACGATTTGCGCAGCATCGTGTTGGGCGCTGACGGGGCCTTTGCGGGCATGTCAGCGGGCGCCACCTTTGTCGACCACACCACGGCGTCAGCTTTGATTGCGCGTGAACTTAGCGCGTTAGCCAAACAGAAGTCGCTTCGCTTTATTGACGCCCCTGTCTCGGGTGGTCAAGCCGGTGCAGTGAATGGCATGCTGACGGTCATGTGCGGCGGCGACGCGGCAGAGTTTGCTGCGGTCAAAGACGTCATCGCCGTGATGGCACGCGCGGTCACCCTTGTTGGGCCTGCTGGTGCTGGTCAGTTGGCCAAGATGGTGAACCAGATTTGTATCGCTGGCTTGGTGCAGGGTCTGTCTGAAGGTATTGCCTTTGGGCAAGCTGCAGGCTTGGACATGAAGCAAGTCATCGAGGTCATCGGCAAAGGTGCAGCACAAAGCTGGCAAATGGATAACCGTGGCACCACCATGGTCGACGATAAGTTCGAATTTGGCTTTGCAGTCGATTGGATGCGTAAAGATTTGGGCTTAGTGATGGACGAGTGCAACCGAAACGGCGCACGCGTTCCAAGCATTGCTTTAATTGATCAGTTTTATGCCGATGTCCAGAAAATGGGCGGCGGCCGTTGGGATACTTCTAGCTTGATTAAGCGCTTGCGTTAGAAAAGGCTGCAGTCATCAGCTAGGGTGGGCAGTGCAGAGATGCACTGCTTTTTTTTGCCTAGCGCTCGGGCTGAGAAGTTAGCTACGGCGTCTGCTAAGAAGTTCGCTGCAAATTTTGCTTAGAAGTTCGCTACGGCGTTAGATACGGAGCTGGTTCGGAGCTGGTTCGGAGCTTACTACGGGCTTTGTTCTCGAAACGCTTGCGCAGCAGCCGGCTCGGGAAGGTCGTTCGCGCGCTTAAAAATTAAGGGTGATAGTTCATTAAGCGCCTGGGTGTAGACCTCACGCTTAAACTCGATGACATCATCAAGTGAGACCCAGTAGGGGCTCCAACGCCAGGCGTCAAACTCGGGGTGCGGGGTAGCTCGTAAGCACACGTCTGTGTCGCGGCCAAGCATACGCAGCAGAAACCAAATCTGCTTTTGTCCTTTATAGTGCCCGCGTGATTCGCGCCGAATAAAGGTATCCGGCACGTCGTAACGCAACCACTCGCGCGTACGTCCTAAGATGCGGACATGGTCAGGCAACAGCCCGACCTCTTCGTGGAGCTCGCGCAGCATCGCCTGCGAGGGGCTTTCGCCCTGGTTGATGCCGCCCTGCGGAAACTGCCAGGCATGTTCCCGTATGCGCTTGCCCCAAAAGACCTCGTTTTTTTGATTAACGAGGATAATCCCTACATTTGGACGGTAGCCTTCGCGATCAAGCATGGCCACTCCCTGCGAATTCAATACAATGCGGGTGATTATACGTACCTGTTGGGCAATATGCCCTAATAAAATTTAGCTCCTATCCCATGCGCGCATCCGCCTTTCATATCAGCACCCTAAAAGAAGCCCCTAACGACGCCGAAATCACTAGCCATCAGTTGATGATGCGCGCGGGGTTGATACGCAAACTGGCCGGTGGCATTTACAGCTACATGCCTTTAGGCTTGCGTGTCATCCGCAAGATCGAAAATATTATCCGCGAAGAAATGAACGCGGCAGGGGCGCTTGAGCTCTTGATGCCGGTGGTTCAGCCGGCCGAACTGTGGGTAGAGTCGGGTCGCTGGGAGCAATATGGCCCAGAGCTCTTACGCATGAAAGACCGACACGGTCGTGATTTTGTGTTGCAACCCACCTCTGAAGAAGTCATCACCGACATTGCACGCAACGAAATTCAAAGCTGGCGCCAATTACCGGTTAATTTTTATCATATTCAAACGAAGTTTCGCGACGAACGCCGCCCGCGCTTTGGCGTCATGCGTGGACGCGAGTTCACCATGAAGGATGCCTATTCGTTTGATCGCGATGTGGCGGGCGCTCAAAAAAGCTATCAAATCATGTTTGATGCCTACATGAAGATTTTTGAACGCATGGGGCTAACTTTCAGAGCCGTCTCGGCCGACACTGGCTCAATCGGTGGCTCACAGAGTCACGAATTTCAGGTGATTGCCGATATTGGCGAAGACTTGATTGTGTACGACCCCGCGTCAGACTACGCCGCCAACATTGAGCTTGCCGTGGCACCCTGCCTGCTTGAGCAGCGTGCCGCCGCAGGCGCAACCATGAAGCTGGAGCCCACCCCCAGCGCCGCCAAATGCGAAGCCGTTGCTCAAATGCTGGGCGTGCCGCTCACTCAAACCATCAAATCGCTCGTGCTCGCCACCGATCTCAAAGATCAGCCAAGTCAGGTTTGGCTGCTGTTGTTACGCGGCGATCATGAACTCAATGAGATTAAGGCGGGCAAGATCCCAGGGCTCAATCACGGCTTTCGATTTGCCACTGAAACCGAGATCGTTGAGCACTTTGGTTGCAAACCAGGGTACTTAGGGCCTGTGAAGACAAAACTGGCTGTGAAAGTGATTGCCGACCACACCGTTGCCAAGATGCATGACTTTATCTGCGGCGCCAACCAAGAAAACGCCCACTTAAGTGGCGTGAACTGGGTGCGCGACCTGCCCGAGCCTGACTTAGTGACTGACCTGCGTAATGTCGTAGCAGGCGACCGAGCGCCCTCAGGCAAGGGTCCCTTAGCAATTCAGCGGGGCATTGAAGTCGGGCACGTCTTTTACCTTGGTACAAAATACTCTGAGGCGATGAAGGCGACCTTTCTTGACGAGACCGGCAAACCCGCACTCATGGAAATGGGCTGCTACGGAATTGGCGTGACCCGCTTGGTCGGTGCAGCGATCGAACAAAATCACGACGCCAAAGGCATTATCTGGCCCCGGGCCCTCGCCCCCTTCGAAGTTGTGATTTGCGGGGTCGGCTGGGGCAAAAGCGAAGAGGTGCGCAGTGCCTGCGAATCACTGTACACCTCACTCAAAGCGCAAGGCGTTGACGTCATTTTGGATGATCGCGATTTGCGCCCAGGCATCATGTTTGCCGAGTGGGAGCTAATCGGTCCACCCATCAGAATCACCGTCGGCGATCGCGGTTTGAAAGACGGTGTCGTTGAACTGTTATCCCGCACCGAGAGCGAAGCCACACGTGTCACGCTGGCTGACTGCGTGGCGCAAACGATTACACGCTTGTCGCTGGTGTAACGATTGAGCACAAGGCCACAAGTGCTTACCAGTCGTCCAAAAGAGGCTTAACGATGCAACCGCAGCCGCCGGCGTTTAAGCATAGCTTTGATGTCCGCGTGTACTACGAAGATACTGATATGGGCGGCGTAGTTTTTTACGCCAACTATCTAAAGTTCATGGAGCGCGGTCGCACTGAGTGGCTGCGCGCGGTCGGTGTCAACCAATCTGACCTCGCGGCGCAAGAGCAACGCGGGTTTATGGTGACCGAGCTAGACATTCGCTATCTCAAGCCTGCACGCCTCGATGACTTGTTACAAATTGAAAGCGAAGTCACACGGATGGGCCGAGCTTCGTTACACTTCCATCAAGCGATTTACCGTAACGGTGAACTTCTAACCCAAAGCAAGATCCAAGTATGTTGTGTAGAAACCGTTAACATGCGGGTCGCGGCGATTCCACAATCGGTGCGAACCAAATTTGCAGTAACTATTCAGGAATAAGTGATGCCAACTACCTCTGACATGTCAATGCTCACGCTGGTCTTGAACGCCAGCATCCCCGTGCAACTGATCATGCTGCTCTTAATCGTGGTCTCGGTTATTTCCTGGACCTTCATTTTTTCGAAACGTGCCACGATTAAAAAGTCGTTGGCGCAAACACGCCGATTTGAAGATGACTTTTGGTCGGGTGGCGATTTGAACGGTCTTGACCAATCGGTTGCCGGGCGTTTAAACGAGAGTGGCGCGTTAGCCCGTATCTTTCATGCCGGCATGGAAGAGTTTGCAAAGGCACGCCGCGCGGGTGCTACCCCCGCAACGGCACCAACGCTGGACGGCGCCCGTCGCGCGATGCGTGCCGCCTATCAGCGCGAGATGGATGAACTTGAGTCGCACCTGAACTTCTTAGCCTCGACAGGCTCAGTCAGCCCGTATGTGGGTCTGTTAGGCACCGTTTGGGGCATCATGCACGCATTCGTTGGCCTAGCCAATGTGCAGCAGGCCACGCTCGCCTCAGTCGCGCCCGGCATCGCTGAAGCGCTGATTGCCACGGCCATTGGCCTGTTCGCTGCGATCCCAGCCGTGGTGGCCTACAACCGCTACACCCACGACATTGATCGTCTGTCGATTCGTTTCGAAACCTTTGTCGATGAATTCTTGAACATTCTGCAGAGGCAGGTGCGCTAATGTCTTCGGTACGCTCTAGTTCTGGGCGCTCTGGTCGTCGTCTAAAAAACGAGATTAACGTGGTGCCGTATATCGACGTGATGCTTGTGTTACTGGTCATCTTTATGGTCACGGCACCATTGATCACACCGGGCGTGATCGAACTGCCCTCTGTCGGGCAAGCGGCAAATGTGCCGCTCACACCGCTTGAGATCCAGATCAACGAAGGTGGCAAGGTCGAGTGGCGTAAACGCGAATCGGGCCAAAGCTTCAAGCCCGTTGAACGCAACGCGTTAGCACAAACCATCTTGTCCGAACTTAAGCCCGACCAACCGGTTGTCATCGGCGCCGATGGCAAAGTCCCGTATGACGTCGTCATGAAGGTCATGGAAGATTTGCGTAAAAACGGGGTAACAAAACTTGGTTTGTTGGTCGATCAAAAAGGCAACACAGCACCGGCCCCTAATGCCAAGCCTGCAAAGCGTTAACTTTCGTCATGTCGAACTCGTTTAAGCGACTCTCGCACTGATGCCGCCTCGCCATCCCAAAATGGTACGCGGTCCGATTCTGCCCCCGCGGCAGGAGATGAATTTGCGCGCGCTCTGCTTGGCTTTGCTCGCCCATCTGATTTTAGTGCTGATGCTTGTGCTCGGACTTGACTGGAAAACCGAGGCTAATGGACCTCTCGAGATTATGCTTGTGGCAGACGGCAATAGCCCTGTGAGCCCACCGCCTC
>JBAWWV010000099.1:0-12565 GCA_037146575.1 Alcaligenaceae bacterium
TGGGGGCATTTTCAAACAGTACTTGCTGATCAGCAAACCATCCAATCGGTCTGGAATACTCTGGTCATTGGTTGTGCCACAGCCCTGGTAGGTGGCGTGCTGGCCTTTGCGATTGGGTACACGGTGCAGCGCAAAGATGCGCCAGCCGCGCGCGTGATTGATTTGATTTCAACCTTGCCGGCTGCTGTGCCAGGGTTGATTGTTGGGGTTGCGTACCTGTGGGCGTGGATCGGCCTTCCGATTGGCCTGTATGGCACGATCTGGATTTTGGTGTTTGCGTTTGTGGGTCGCTTTATCCCCGATACCGTCAAAGTGCTTTCAACTTCACTCGCACAAATTCATCCTGAATTAAAAGAAGCTGCATGGATCTCTGGCAAGGGACCGTTGCGAACGATCACGACCATTATCCTGCCGTTGGCCAAGCCTGGGGTGGCAGCAGCGATGACGCTTTTATTTTACTTGCCATTCGAGAGCTAGGCTCTTCACTTTTTTTGTATACGACCGATACGATGATGATGGCGATCGCGCTCTTGAATTTGTATGAAAGTGGCACCTTAGGGACTGCTGCGGCCTTTGGTTTGGCGCAGGTGGCTTTGTTGGGATTGCTGATTGGGCTTGCCAATCGCTTGTCGGGTGGGTCAACAAATTCGAGTGTTGGATGACAGCGATGATATCAAAGGCGCTGAGGAATTTGTTGGAGATCACTCGGGGCGGCCACGCTTAATGGTTTGTTAGAGAGCAGGTGATGGCAGCCATACACGATGGTTTGTTAGAGAGCAGATGATGACGGCCACACTCGATGATTTGTTGGAGATTAGTTAATGGCAGTCACACTTGATGTGCAATGCTTGGTGAAAGAATTCTCGTCGGGGCGCCCGGCGGTGGATCAAGTGAGCTTTCAAATCCCAACCGGTGAAATCACCGTGTTGTTGGGGCCTTCGGGGTGCGGCAAGACAACGACGTTGCGTTGCGTCGCGGGCTTAGAACATCCGACGGCAGGTCAAATTGTGATCGATGGTCAGGTCGTTTCAGCGCCGGCTCAAGGGATTTCTGTCGCGCCTCGGCATCGTGAGGTCGGGATGGTTTTCCAGTCTTATGCGGTCTGGCCTCACATGACAGTCAAACAAAATGTCGCCTATCCTTTGAAGCACCGTGGTATTGAAAGACAAGTGGTTGAGCAGAAAGTAAAAGACGCGCTTGAGTTAGTCGATTTGCTTGAATATGCGGATCGACCTGCAACGTCTTTATCAGGTGGGCAGATGCAGCGCGTGGCGCTGGCGCGTAGTTTGAGTTATCAACCAAAAATATTATTGCTTGACGAACCGCTATCCAATTTAGATGCCAAGCTACGTTTGCGTTTGCGGGCAGATTTGCGTCGCATCATCAAGCAAGCAGGTTTGACTGCGCTGTACGTCACACATGATCAGTCCGAGGCCGTGGTGCTAGGTGATCAAATCGGCGTGATGAATCAAGGCAAGCTGTTGCAGATGGGGACACCACAGCAGATTTACAACCAGCCGTCTGATTTATTTGTCGCTAGTTTTACGGGCGCCTCCAATGCCTTACACGGAGCTGTAGTCAACCATGATGGTGCCGATCATGTCGTCGAGTTGGCACAAGGTGCAAAGGTACGTGCCCGATGTTTGAGCTCGCTGAGTCAGGGTCAAGCGGTCGTGATCGCCGTACGTCCAGAAAATATTTCTTTAACTGCCTTAGCGACGCAAGGCTCATTACCCGTTCGCGTTCGGCAATTGCAGTTTTTAGGTGTTCAGACCAACTACGAACTGGAAGTGTTTGGTCAAACACTTGAGGTGACTGAGCTAGGCACGGCGCCACGCTTTGAAGTCGGGGCAGAGGTCTTTATGACGCTTCCCCCAGAACAGTGCTGGGGTTACCCAGCCTAAGCTGGCGCTTGAGTAACCCCACCTAAGCTAACGCTGGGGTGGGGTTACCCCGGCTAAGCTGCCTTACTTGCTTTTATCTTGCTCAACGACCAGGTGAGTGTGGGCAAGTTTGAGTAGTGGGCATACAACGCCTTTGCTCACACCGCGTTGAATCATCTGACCTAGAATGTGCTCGTGTTCGGTCATATTGCCCTGCGTGAGATCCCTGAGCATGGAAGCTGCAAAGCTTGATTTCACGTTGGTTAGCATGTCGAGCGAACGCTTTTGAGCGCTGTCTTTTGTTGGAAAACCGTTGGCTGCGGCAATGGCGCAGCTCTCGGCATAAAAGCTGGTAGTGCTTTCAACGCCCCAGGGGGCCGCTGAGATTTTTCCGACATGACCACGACAAAGGGTTGTCATGCCTGCCAAACTTGCCAAAAATACCCACTTATCCCATAAAGACTGTTCAATATCGTCGCTGTACAAACGATCGAAACCGGCGTTTTCGCACAAGGCATAGAACTCTCGTGCAATATGTTCGTGCGCAGCAGAACGATGACCAACGGTTAGCATGTGCAAGTCGGTGAGTTGCTTGACCGCACCGGTTGGCGAAATCGTAGCGGCAATCTGCGCCACGCCGCCCATCACGCGATCTTTTCCAAATTTGGCATCAAGCTGTTGAATGTGATCTAGGCCGTTTAAGAAGGGTAAAAACACACCTTTGGCGCTTGCGCCTTCAAGCGAGGCAAGGGCATCTTCAAAATCAAACGACTTTGGTGCCAGCACAATCAAATCATATTCAGGCTTAAGTTGGTCGCGCGTGATGGCTTTTGGCTGAACCGTAAAGGTGTCTTTTGGGGTCTCAATCACGAGGCCTTCGGCCTGGATCTTTGCGTGACGCTTATCGCGCAACAGATAGGTCACATCGGCACCGGCTTGAATCAGTCGTGCCCCAAAATAACCGCCTACGCCACCTGCGCCCAAAATTAGAATTTTCACTTGCTGTCTTCCTGAGTGTTTAGTTGTATGGTTGGTTTACTATCAGCGAATACCTGTTTTGCATCATTGCATAAAAAATCCAATACCGGAGGCTATTTTGCGTAAGCTGCTCAAAACCTTGAATTTTCTTTGGACTGCGGGTTGCTTGTTCGCCGCTAGCTTTTCTGCCTTAGGCCAAGAGTCATATCCTAGCCGATCTGTGAGCGTGGTGGTGCCGTTTCCGCCCGGCGGTGTGGCTGACATCGTGGCACGTCCCGTTGCACGTGCGATGGGTCAGTTTTTGAATCAGACGCTGGTGATCGAGAATAAAGCGGGCGCGGGTGGTGGGATTGGTATGGCACAGGTCGCTCGGGCTGAGCCTAATGGTTATCAGGTGTTATTTGCGTTGTCGTCGTTTGTGGTGATCCCAGAGGCTGACAAAGTACTCAACCGCGCGCCAATGTATCAGTTGAGTCAGCTCAAGGCGATTGCACGCTTTGCGGCCGATCCGACGGTATTGGTCGTGAAGGCTGATAGCCCCTGGAAAACCTACGCTGACTTCATTGCTTACGTCAAAGCTAACCCAGCAAAAGTCTCCTTTGGGTCGTCGGGTAATTATGGCTCAATGCATATTCCGATTGAGCAGCTGAAGGTTGCAACCAATACCAGTATGTTGCATGTTCCCTATACCGGCGCAGGCCCCGCGGTGGCAGCCTTATTAGGGGGGCAGATTGAGGTCTTGTCGACAGGGCCTGCTAGCGTGGTGCAGCAAATCCAGGGGGGTAAATTACGCGCCTTAGCCCACTGGGGCACGGATCCGCTCGCTGCGTTGCCAGAGGTGCCCAGTTTGACTTCGTTAGGCGTGCCGATTGTATATGCGCAGTGGGCAGGGTTGTTTGTGCCAGCCGAGGTGCCCGAGCCGATTGTCAAAAAGCTTCGCGACGCCGCGCGTTTTGCTGCGAACGACGCCTTGACCCAACAAGCGTTGCTCGCGGCCGGTACTGTGCTGCAGTATCAAGACGCGAGTGAGTTCACTGCCTACGTTGCCGCCGATGCAGCAGCGATGAAAATGCTTGTGCAAAAAATTGGAAAGCTTGAGTAGTGTGAGTTCTAAAACTCAAAGCCACCCTGTCGGCGCACTTGCTCAGACTGAGTGCCAGTTAGCCAAGCTGCTAGCGTTTGCGCTAGAGCAGGTTGCGTTGTTTGTGTGCAGACACCCAGTGTGTAGTCGGTTGACAGTTCAAAGGCTTTGGGCAAGTTAGCGACCAGTACGACCCCATCGGTGTAATTAATTTCAGTCGCTTGTGTACAGCCGATCAGATTGGGCTCATTGCATTGCGCCATTGCTTTCATGGCCGTTGCTCCGTTCGCAAACTCTCGTAGTCTGGTTTTGACTTCGTGCGCAAGGCCTAGTTCGGTTAAGACTCGCATGAAGTGAATCCCGGCGGTCGATTTTTTGGTATCTGGGCAGTAGATGGCCTGTGCTTGCCGAAAGGCCTTGGCTAAAGTCTCAGGTGAATCGACCTGCGGAGTCGGTTCACCTTGTTTGACTGCGATTCCGGTTTGCACGTTTCCGAGCGACCGTGCGCTGCCAGGTTGTACGTGGCCCAAAGTGATTAATTGTTCGATCAACGCGCGGGTCAAAATGACAACATCGCAGGGGGTACCGTTGAGTAGCGCCTCGCGCATTTCACCCACTGCGCTAAACGTACCATCAAGAGTGCAGCGATGGTCTTTTTCAAAGGCTATTTGTATCCCTTTGACGGCTGAGGCAGCGGCACCGCCACTGAGTATTTTTAATATCGACATGGTGTCTCGATCAAGTTTTTAACGGGAGGCGGGTTTGCAAATCTTTCCCTTTCAGGGGGAGGGTGAATCGTGCGGAGACTGCAGGTGCCGACGATCTGCGTTCACTCTTGAACTTACTGTTGTGTGTTGAGCACAGAGAATATCAATCAGGCTTTGCGCCAGATAACTCCACAATTTTCGCCCATTTGACGACATCGCTTTCAAGGTAGGTTTGAAATTCGAGTGGCGACATGCTGAGTGGCATCGCACCTTTTTCGGCCCATTGCTTTTTGATCTCTGGTCGGGTCACAATCACTGTCATCGAAGAATTTAACCGATTAACAATTGATACAGGTGTACCTTTTGGAGCCATCAAGCCTAGCCAAATCGTCGTCTCGTAGCCCGCGACTCCAGCTTCAGACATGGTTGGCACATTAGGCAAAATATCTGAGCGAATTGCGCCAGTGGTCGCAAGTCCTCGAACGGTTCCGGCTCGGGCGTAGTCAGTCATTGTTGTGACGGCATCAAACATAAAGTCAACTTGCCCGCCCAAGAGATCAGTGCGTGCACCAGAGCTGCCTTTATAGGGGACATGGGTGATGTCAATGTTGGCCATCGCTTTGAACAGTTCACCCGCCATGTGATAAGGCGTGCCCGTGCCCGATGAGGCGTAATTGAGTTTGCCAGGTTTGCTTTTTGCTAATGCGATCAGTTCAGCAAGATTTTTTGCCGGAACACTTGGATGTACGACTAAGAGTAAATCTGAATAATTAATGGGCGCGATACCAACAAAATCTTTTAAGAGTGAGTAAGGCTTTTTGGCCACGAGCGATTCATTGACAGTTTGCGCATTGGACATCATCAGTAGCGTATAGCCATCCGGCGTAGACTTCGCGACAAAGTCTGTACCGATAATCGAGCCAGCGCCTGGTTTGTTTTCAACAATAAAGTTTTGCCCAAGTGCTGCTTGTAATTGTTGTCCCATAAAGCGCGCGTAGTTGTCTGCCGGGCCACCCGCGGCAAAGGGGACGATGATTTTGACTGCTCGATTCGGGTAGTCTGCTGGAGCTGCTGCTTGGGCAATTGCTTGCGCAAGGGCCTGCTGCCCCGTCAGTAATACAGCTGCGGCGATGCCTAAACAGGCGAATTTCTTGGTAAATGTCATACACGTGCCTCTTTAAAATGCCTGTTTAAGAGTTGAACATCGTGAAAGTCTAGGAAAAATACTTGCCTAGGAGTTGAAACATCGTAAACGCTTAGTATCAAAGTTTATTTCTTTGCTTCACCAGTTACCAGGTAACACTTGCTTTCTGCGAGTGGTAAAAAGGCGTCTTGCCCGGGGATTGTGGCAAGGATTTTGTAATAGTCCCACGGGTACTTGGATTCGACAGGCGTTTTAACCTTGGCCAAATACATGTCGTGGACCATTCGGCCGTCTGCCCTGATGCGTCCGTTGGTTGTATAAAAATCGTTAATGGGCGTATCACGCATTGTTTGCATGACGGTGGCAGCATCGTCGGTCTTTGAGGTCTCAACTGCCTTTAGGTAATGCAGTGTTGACGAATAGATCGCTGCCTGAGTTGATGTTGGCATTTTGTTAGTTCTGGCAAAAAAACGTTTCGCCCAAACACGGCTCTGTTCGTTCTGATCCCAATAGTAGGCCTCAGTCAGCATCAAGCCCTGCGCTTGAGCTAAACCGAGAGCATGGGTGTCGTTGATATTAATCGCCAGGCCAACGATCGACTGTTCACCATCGCGACCGATCCCAAATTCTGAAGCCGTTTTGATTGAATTAATCGTATCACCGCCCGCATTCGCTAAAGCAATGATTTTAGCTTTCGAGTTTTTAGCTTGTAAAAGAAACGAAGACATATCAGACGAATTCAACGGGTGTTTCACGCCACCGATGACGGTGCCGCCAGCTTGTTTTAACGCAGCTTGAGCATCAAGTTGCAAAGAGTTGCCGTAGGCGAAATCGACTGTGACAAAAAACCAAGAATTGCCTCCTTGTTTGACGACAGCGCGCGTGGTGCCATTGGCGATCGAGTAGGTATCCCAGTTGTAATGGATGCTGTTGGGAGTGCAATCTTCGTTAGTCAGGCGCGAGGTGCTTGCGCCATTGACGATTGCGATACGATTTTTCTCTTTCACCAGACGCACGACCGCTAAGGCCACAGCAGAGTTCATGACGTCGGCGAGCATATCAACCTGTTCCACATCCATCCACTCACGTGCTTTGGCAACAGCAATATCAGGCTTATTTTGATGGTCTGCGCTGATGACCTCAATAGGTTTTCCTAGCACCTTTCCGCCAAAATCTTCAACAGCCATTTTTGTTGCAACAATTCCACCGGGCCCCCCTATGTCTGAAAAAGGCCCGCCCATATCTGTGAGTACGCCAATTTTTACGACATCGTTGGATATTGTCGGAGTCTGCGCCTGAGCCTGCGCAGCGATTGTGAGGGCCATCATGATGGCCGCAGTCAGCGACTTAAGACGGAAGTTCAACATACATTCTCCTAAATTTATAGTTAATTGATAAAGGGACGTAACTCGATAAAATCAATCGACCCTGAAGGGACTTGGCTAAGTGCAACGTGTGTGATCGTGTTGGCAACATCATCGACTGTTAGTGGCACTGTCTTACGTTGCTCTTGTGCAGCCAAGACTTCGGGGTGGCTATTGTTCTGTCGAATATTTGTATCGACTAAACCAGGGGCCACTTCAGACACTCGAAGCCCCTTTGGCTGCAATTCGAGACGTAGGCTTCGAGTGATGGCTGAGATGGCATGTTTGCTGGCGCAGTATGCTCCGGCGAAAGGGAAAACCTCTCGGGCGCCAGTTGAAGTCACCATAATGAGATGGCCGCGACCGCGAGCGAGCATACCCTGAGCGATCGATTGGGTTAACGCGAGAGTCGCAAACACATTGGTCTTGAACATGGCCACATAGTCATCTGGCTGTATCTCAAGAATCGGTGCGTAGGTCAGCACACCCGCGTTATTGATCAAAATATCAACCTCACCTGCAAACAAGGTTAACGCACGAATAAAGTCGTTATCGTTTAAATCACCAGCGAGGGTGCGTATCGGTTGCCCTAGAGCTGCGCACTCTTTTGAGAGTTGGAGTAGGGCTTGGGCGTTGCGCGCAGTTGCGATAACATTGGCGTTGGCACGGACCAGCGTCAACACCGTTGCGCGACCTATTCCGGCACTGGCACCGGTGATCAAGATTGTTGGATTTGGCAGCATGGCATTAATCACATGTTTGGCGGCTCGAGTGTTTGTCTGTTTGTTTTTAGGGTCAAGGTCGAATTGCAATAGATCAATGTGTAAGGTAGCATCTGAACGTCAGTTTGACTACTGATTCGCTATATTTTCTCTTTATATCGATAGTTCGTTTATGGTGTGTCAACCCCTGCTATGAAACTAACGTTAGATCATTTTATGTACGCGGCCTCCGATTTGGATGCTTTGCGCAAACAGTTCCTCGTTTTGACCGGAGTGAACGCGGACCGGGGCGGAGTGCACCCTGGTTTGGGTACCCGCAATGCGTTAGCGTCGTTAGGTAAAGATGTTTACATCGAGCTGATTGCGCCAGACCCAGAGCAGAATGTGCCAGACTCCTGGGGGGCATTATTTCGCAATTTTTCTCAAGCTCAAATCTTTACCTACGTTGTGAAATGTTCTGAGATTGAGTTGTGTCAAGAGCGACTGACCTCTTTAGGATTCAAGACAGAGCTGATTAGTGCGTCTCGCAAAACACCCTCGGGGCAAGTGATCCGATGGCGCCTCTTGTTGCCAGAGGCAAATCGATTCACGACTTATTTTCCCATTTTTATCGATTGGCTTGACAGTAAACATCCGGCTGAGACGGTGGTGACAGGCTGTGAGCTAGTGGCCTTTGAAATTGGTCACCCTGAGGCTGCAGAGCTGAGTCGTATCTTTGCAGCCTTGGCTGTTGAGGTGGCCGTTGTACACGCGGATCGGCCTTACTTTCAAGCTCGCCTGTTAACCCCGCAAGGTTTGGTTGTTTTGAATTCAGCGACATGACATTTTTTAAGGATTCTCATGCAAGGCGTTAATCGCACCGAAATGATCGAGCGTTTACTGAAAGAGTCGCCGTTTATCTGTTTTATGGGGCTAGAAATTATCGAGCTTGACCTCGAAAACAACGTAGTCGTGATGAGGATGCCTTTGCGACCAGAGTTTGAACGCGGTGGGCCCTTGACAGGTCAATTCCACGGAGGAGTAATTTCCGCTTTGATTGACACGGTAGGTGATTTCGCAATCGCCCTAGTGGTTGGGGCAGCGGTGCCGACCATCAATTTTCGTGTTGATTTTTTGCGGCCCTCAACTGGCGCATTTCTCATTGCAAAAGCTACGGTCCGTCGAAGCGGAAAAACAGTAGGGGTCGCCGATGTCGATATTTTTGATAATCAAGAACGATTAACGGCCGTTGGGCGCGGCTGTTATAGCACGCAAGCTGGTTAAATGATCATGGGTTTAACAAACTTGGGTGAGGTGATCGATCGCGCTGATTTGCCGCCAAGCCCGTGGCTCATTGAGATTACGCCCGATGGTGTTGTTAACACTTTTACGTTTGAGTGGATGCATCGTGCTGTAGATAGCTTGGCACATACGCTGACAAAAAAGCCTCTTAAAAAAGGTGCGTGTATCGGTCTGTTGGCGCAAAATAGTTGTCAATATCTGGTGGCTTACCTCGCGATTATGCGTGCCGGCTTCGTAGCGGTACCGATTAATTTCAAGCTAACTGTTGAGACGATTCAGTTCATCATTTCTGATGCTGAAATTGCTCTGGTTTTTGCCGACGAGCAACGCCGCGGTATAGTTACGCACGCTACTGTGCTACCTCTTGAAACGGCCCTAGAGATGCAACCGTCGCTCGAAGGCGCATCTCCGGTGTCGGCAGTGATGCAACCTGAAGACACTGCGACGATCTTGTATACCTCTGGTTCAACTGGGCGTCCCAAAGGGGTGCCGTTGACGCACGGCGGCTATGTGTGGGTAATACAAACCTTGGCGCGGGTGTCGCCACCCTTCAAACATAAACGCGCGTTGGTTGCTGCCCCGCTGTACCACATGAATGCGGTGATCCAGTGTCTGCTGACTAGCGCGATGGGTGGCACCAATGTGATGCTTTGTCAGTTTTCTGCCAAACAGTATCTGTCTGCGGCAGCTGAATTTACATGCGAGATGTTGACCGCAGTTCCAACGATGTTTGCCTTGGCTGCACGCGAAACTGCGCTCCTTGAGCGTATCGATCTTACTCACGTCAAGACCGTAAAGTCTGGGTCGGCTCCCGTCACTGAAGCGCTGATGGATCGCTTAGCCGAGATGTTCCCCGCAGCGAGCATCTCAAACTGGTGGGGGACCACTGAGTCTGGGCCTGTTGCCTTTGGCGCGCATCCAGAAGGATTGGTGCGACCAAAATTAGCCGTTGGATTTCCGTTGTCTGAAGTTGAACTTGAACTGCGTGATGGAATTGCACCAGAGCAAGGAGTGCTGTGGATACGGAGTCGTGCCATTACGCGCGGTTATCTGAATTTGCCCGAAGAGACGGCGAAGCGTTTCGCTGATGGTTGGTACAACACGGGCGACGTGATGTGTAAAGACGCGCAAGGTTTTTACTACTTTGTCGGCCGTGTCGATGACATGTTCGTTTGTGGTGGTGAAAATATTTACCCAGGTGAAGTTGAGAGAATGCTCGAAAGACATCCGGGGGTCTCTCAGGCTGCGGTACTCTCAGTCGCCGACGAGATTAAGGGGCAAATTCCGGTTGCCTTTATTGTCCAAAGAGCGGGATTTTCATTGGATGCAGACGCCGTCAAAACCTTTGCCTTGACCCATGCGCCAGCCTATCAACATCCTAGATTTGTTGAGTTCCTTGAAGAGATGCCGCTAGCGGGTACAAATAAAATTGATCGTCACGTGTTAATACAGCGTGCCGTAAAATTTAAACGATAGCGACGCATAGTCATTGAAACGATAACCACCATTAGTCACTTGAGCGATAACCATAAGCAGTTATCCAATCGGTAAAAATGTTCAGTCATTTAATCGGTAAATGTTACTCAAACGCTAAATGATGAGTAGTCACATACCACCAAATATTCCCGGTCATCGAAAAAATATTCACAGTCAGAGAAGGTTATGAAAGCTCAAATTATCCGAGAACATGGTGACATTGCCAATATCACCTTCGAGGCTCATTGGCCCGATCCGGTGGCTGGCCCCGATGATGTGGTGCTTGAGGTAAAAGCATGCACACTCAATTATCATGATCTGTTTACGTTGCGTGGCATGCCAGGCATCAAGCTCAATCTTCCCTTGATTATGGGCATTGATGTCGCAGGTGTGGTTGCATCGGTGGGTTCAAATGTGACTCAGTGGCGTGTTGGCGATCGTGTGCTCGTTGACCCCTTCGATCCAGTCACGGGCAGTTTGTTAGGTGAACGCTCGGATGGTGGTTTGGCAGAGTTGGTCAAAGTCTCAGCAAAACAACTCCTGTCGCTACCCGATGAGGTCTCTTTCGCTGAGGGTGCTTGTTTGCCGGTTGCTTATGGCACGGCCTATCGGATGATGGTGACTCGTGGTCAACTCAAAGCCGGCGAAAAAGTCTTGATTCTTGGCGCCTCGGGCGGAGTGGGGACTTGTTGTGTGCAGCTAGCCAAGATGGCGGGTTGCCATGTCGTTGTTGCGGCCTCGAGTGAAGAAAAGATCGAGCGTTTAAAACAGTTGGGAGCCGCTGATGGGGTCAATTATGCGACTGAAGACTGGATGCGTCAGATCCAAAAAAATTATGGCAAAGCCCGCTTTGGGGGCGTAGGGGCAGCGGGTATGGATGTTGTCGTCAACTTCACCGGTGGTGACACGTGGGTCCCCTCGTTGCGGTGTTTGACTAACAATGGTCGTCTCTTGACTTGCGGCGCTACTGCAGGCTTTGATCCCAAAGAAGATATTCGTTATATCTGGACCTTTGAATTGAATATCATTGGATCGAATGGGTGGCTGAGAGAGGATCTCAGTTCATTACTCGATTTGGTTAAGCAAAAAAACCTGAAACCTGTCGTGAGTGAAACACTAGATTTGTCGCAAACGCAGTTGGCGTTTGACCTACTTCAAAATCGAAAGGTCTTTGGAAAAATTGTGATTGTCCCTTAGCGACTGTTTTGATTTATGCAGGCCACGTATAACTAGAAAACTCTTCGCGCAATTTAAGCTTCGCCATTTTTCCAGTGGCGGTTAACGGGATCTGTTTGACAAACACGATGTCGTCAGGCAACCACCACTTAGCGACTTTCTCTGCCAACATTTCAAGTAGCTTAGCTTTGAGTTCAGCAGAGTCGGTAGTCGAGGTTTCGCGTTTCACAACGACTAACAGGGGGCGTTCATCCCACTTGGGATGGGCAATGGCAATGCAGGCAGCCATTGCAACCTCGGGATGCGCGCTTGCAACGTTTTCGAGTTCGATCGATGAAATCCATTCACCGCCCGACTTAATCACGTCTTTGCTCCGATCGGTAATCTGTATGTGGCTATCGGAGTCAATTGTGGCAACGTCTCCGGTTGGAAACCAACCGTCGATTAAAGGGCTATCGGTAGCGCCAAAGTAGCTATCAATCGCCCAGAAGCTTTTCGCCAGCAGGTCACCGAAGGCAACGGCATCGTGTGGCAAGGCTAGGCCTTTTTCATCAACAATTTTTATGTCAACGCCAAACATCGGTCGACCTTGTTTAGCCAGAATTTGTTCTTGTTCAATTTTACTTTTTGAATAATCTTTTTGCTTGAGCTGAGCGACGGACCCCACCGGAGATAACTCAGTCATGCCCCAAGCATGAATGACTTGAACGCCTTCTTTTTCGAACGCTTGAATCATGGCGGGCGGGCAAGCCG
>JBAWWV010000100.1:0-12411 GCA_037146575.1 Alcaligenaceae bacterium
GGGCTGGTTGCCGCGGCGCTGGCTCACCTTCGGGACGTTCGCGAGGCGCAGCTCGAGTCGGTAACGTGCGCTTGCCCCTTGGTCAGGTTCCAGACCAACCAGCTGTCGATCGTGCCAAAGGCGAGTTCGCCGCGCTCGGCACGGGCACGTGCGCCAGGAATGTTATCAAGCAGCCACGCTAGCTTGGTTCCTGAAAAATAAGAATCTAAGACCAAGCCGGTTTTCTCTTGTATCAGGGCTTGATGACCTTGTTGTCGCAACGTGTTGCAGTGCTCAACCGTGCGGCGGTCTTGCCAGACAATGGCGTTAGCCAGGGGTTGTCCGGTTTGTCGATCCCACAATACGGTGGTTTCGCGTTGATTGGTGATGGCGATTGCCGCAATCGCCTGCTCGAGGCCCGAATCTGCCAGCACTTGTTTCACTACCTGCAACTGCGTTTGCCAAATCTCAAGCGCGTCGTGTTCGACCCAACCCGGCTGCGGAAATATTTGTTTGAACTCGCGTTGTGCGGTGTGCACAGCAGTGCCCTGCGCATTAAATAAAATGGCACGAGAGCTTGTGGTGCCTTGATCGAGTGCGAGAATATGAGTCATGGTGAGCGACTAACCGAGTTAAGTATTATTATGTATTCACTTAAGCTGTGTTTGCTGGCCCACAGAGGCTTCCTGCTTTGTTTGCTTGCCGTCGCAGACATCATAAACGCGCTTAGGTCGCAGCGCCTGTTTAGGGCAGCTAACGTCGTTTGAGGGCGTTTCTGACATAACCGATTTGGTTTTTTGTGCGGCAAAGGCGCCGTTGAGGGTTCATTTGGTGGCGAAACGGAAAGAAACTAGGCTGCAAACGGCGCTCAGTTGCGGTTAACATGAATTGTCACAATACAACGCTACCCTTAGGGTTCGGTGAATAACATCTGAGAGACGATATGAAATTCAAACATTCTTTCGCTGCGGCCTTGTCCGCGGTGGCAATGGGTGCATCAGTTTTTAACCCCGCTCAGGCTCAAACTGAGATTCAGTGGTGGCACGCGATGAGCGGCGCTTTAGGCGAATGGGTCAATGATTTGGCCAAAGACTTTAACTCTGGTCAAAAAGATTACAAAGTCGTGCCAGTTTTTAAAGGCACGTATGACGAAGCGATGACCGCCGCGGTAGCAGCCTTTCGTGCCGGCAATGCGCCGCATATTCTGCAGGTATTTGAAGTGGGTACCGCGACGATGATGGCCAGCAAGGGCGCGATCGTGCCAGTTGGTGAAGTCATGAGCAAGGCCGGAGTGAAGTTTGACCCTGCAGCCTATGTGCCTGCGGTCGCCGGTTATTACACGGCGCCCAATGGTCAGATGCTGAGTTTTCCGTTCAATAGTTCAACGACAGTGTTTTGGTACAACAAAGACGCCTTCAAAGCGGCGGGTCTTGACCCAGAAAAACCACCTCTGACCTGGCCTGAGGTCACTGCAGCGGCCCAAAAGCTTAAAGACTCTGGTCACCAATGTCCCCTTACGACAAGTTGGATTAGCTGGACCCAACTCGAAAGTTTTAGCGCTTGGCATAACACTGAGTTTGCCACGCTGGGCAATGGCATGAATGGCTTAGCCACCCGTTTAAAGGTCAATGAGCCTTTACAGGTGCGTCATATTCAAAATCTGGCTGATATGGCTAAGGCTGGCCTTTTTGTGTACAAAGGACGTGCCAACGCAGCAGACGCAGTGATCGTGGCGGGTGAGTGTGCGATGGGAACAGGCTCGTCTGGCCTGTACGGTAACTTAAAGCGGAATGCGAAATTTGCGTTCGGTACCTCGACCTTACCTTACTACGCAGACGTCAAAGGTGCTCCGCAAAATACAGTCATTGGAGGAGCCAGTTTGTGGGTGATGGCTGGCCGTAAGGCCGAAGAGTACAAAGGCGTTGCACAGTTTTTTGAGTTCTTGTCGCGCCCAGAAGAAGCTGCAAAAAGTCATCAACGCACGGGTTACTTACCACTGACCCTCGCTTCCTTTGAGTTGACTGAAAAGTCTGGCTTTTATAAAGAGAATCCTGGTACCGATATTGCGGTTACTCAAATGATTCGTAAGACCACAGATAATTCGCGCGGCATTCGTTTAGGTAATTTCGTGCAGATCAGGACTGTGATTGACGAAGAGCTTGAGCAAGTCTGGTCCGGCAAAAAAACTGCCAAAGACGCGCTCGATACGATCGTCAAACGTGGTAACGAGTTGCTTGAGCGCTTTGAAAAAGCCAATCGTTGAATTTCAATGAGATGAATGCGACGAGGCTGCGACTACGATGGTGATTCATGACCGTGCGATTTGTGGGTGATGGAAAAAAAAGTTCGCTTTAAATCGCATTGGTTGCCTTGGGTGCTGATCGCTCCCCAGCTGGCGATCGTGTTGGTTTTTTTCTTTTGGCCCGCTGGTCAGGCGTTGTACCAAAGCGTTCTCGAACAAGATGCCTTTGGTATGTCGCGCGAATTTGTGGGCATGCAGAATTTTTCTCGCCTCTTTAACGATCCGCTTTACCTCGAATCGTTTCAAACGACGGCATTATTTTCGATATTGGTTGCCGTCTGTGGCTTGACCTTGGCTCTGCTGCTCGCGGTCATGGCTGATCGTGTTTGGCGGGCTGCCAGTGTGTACAAAACACTGCTGATCTGGCCTTATGCAGTCGCGCCCGCCGTAGCGGGTGTGTTGTGGGTATTTATGTTTGCCTCGCCGATGGGCGTCATTGCCTTTGCCTTGCGCTGGTTGGGTTTGAACTGGAATCATTTGCTTGACAGTCGTGATGCCATGACTCTGATTGTTGTGGCTGCAGTCTGGAAGCAAATTTCCTACAACTTCTTGTTCTTTTTAGCCGGGTTGCAATCAATTCCTAAGTCGTTGCTTGAAGCCGCAGCCATTGATGGGGCGACACCTTGGTATCGCTTTCGCACGATTGTCTTCCCCCTGTTGTCACCCACCACGTTTTTTTTGCTCGTGATTAACGTGGTCTATGCCTTCTTTGATACCTTTGCGATCGTCGATGCAACGACCCATGGTGGTCCGGGTAAGGCCACCTCGATCTTGGTTTACAAGGTGTACTACGATGGCTTTAAGGCGATGGACATGGGTAGCTCGGCCGCGCAATCTGTGATTTTGATGTTCATTGTGGTGTGCCTGACAGTTGTACAGTTTCGTTTCATTGAGCGCAGAGTTCAATATGCTTGAGCTGATGAAAACATCGTATATGCCTAAGCGGATGAAACCGTCATGATTGAAAGACGTCCCGCACTCACGGTGTTGTCTCACCTTGTGTTAATACTGGGTGTGCTGATTGTTGCGTTTCCGGTCTACGTGACGATTGTGGCTTCAACCCAAACGACAGCGCAAATTACCCAAGCGATCCCGATGTCTTTGGTGCCCGGCGACCATATGCTTGAAACCTATCGTCTTGCCTTGTTTGGTGGCGCGACTGAATCGGGTGGGCGTATTTCACCAGCTTGGCCGATGATGTGGGTGAGCCTTGTGACGGCGTTGCTCATTAGCGTTGGAAAAATCGCCATTTCAATACTTTCGGCCTTTGCGATTGTCTATTTCAGATTTCCGTTTCGGGGGTTGGTGTTTTGGATGATTTTTATCACTCTGATGCTGCCTGTTGAGGTGCGCATTGGGCCAACCTACGAGGTGGTATCCAATTTAGGGATGTTGAACTCGTACGCAGGGTTGACCATCCCCTTGATTGCCTCGGCCACCGCCACATTTTTATTCAGACAGTACTTTTTGACCGTGCCCGATGAGTTGGTTGAAGCTGCTAGGATGGATGGCGCAGGCCCCATGAGATTTTTTTGGGATGTCTTGTTGCCTTTATCTCGAACCAGTATTGCCGCGTTGTTCGTGATTCAATTTATTTATGGCTGGAATCAATACCTGTGGCCCTTATTGGTAACCACTAACGAGAGTATGTATCCCGTGGTGATGGGGATCAGACGATTGATTTCGGGAGATGCCTACACTGAGTGGAACGTTGTCATGGCGACCGCGATGCTGGCTATGCTACCGCCAGCCTTTGTTGTCGTGCTAATGCAAAAATGGTTTGTGAAAGGGCTAGTAGATTCTGAAAAATAAATCACACCTAAGTCATAGCACCTAAGTCATAGCACCTAAGTCATAGCACCTACGTCACAACACCTAAGTCATAACACCTCGAGCGTAAACAGACATGGCGGCAATTTCTTTAAAAAATATCGTGAAACGCTACGGCACCGGTAAAGCTGCTGTGCAAGTGATTCACGACGTCTCGGCCGAGGTCGGTGATGGCGAGTTTGTCGTGATCGTCGGCCCCTCAGGTTGCGGCAAGTCAACGCTGCTGCGTATGGTGGCGGGGCTTGAAGAGATCACGTCCGGTACTATTTCAATCGGCGCGCGCGTGGTCAATGACCTTGAGCCCGCTGAGCGGGACATTGCGATGGTATTTCAAAACTACGCGCTTTATCCACACATGACGGTCTTTGACAACATGGCGTATGGTCTCAAAATTGCGCGCGTGGCAAAAGATGAAATCAAAGCCCGGGTTGAAAAAGCTGCAGTCATTCTTGAACTCATGCCTTATTTAGATCGCAAGCCGCGCGCGCTTTCGGGTGGGCAACGCCAGCGTGTGGCGATGGGTCGAGCAATCGTGCGTCAGCCTCAGGTGTTTTTGTTTGATGAACCTCTCTCTAACCTTGATGCAAAATTGCGCGCACAAACGCGACTTGAAATTCAAAAATTGCACCGCGAGTTGGGCATCACCTCGCTGTTTGTGACGCATGACCAAGTCGAGGCGATGACCTTGGCACAGCGCATGCTGGTCATGAACGGCGGCGTGATGGAGCAGTTTGGTACGCCAGAAGAGGTTTACAACACACCCGCCAGCACATTTGTGGCAAGTTTTATTGGCTCGCCGCCGATGAATTTATTGAAAGCGGCACCGGGCGTAGCTGCGGGCTCGATTTTGGGGATCAGACCCGAGCATCTTGAGGTTGGTGCCGAGGGTTGGGGGTTGACGGTTGACGGCATCGAATTGCTTGGTGCAGAGCGGCTGCTCTATTGTCGCCTGCAAGACGAGTCGCTAATTGTGCGTATTCACGAAGAGCAACAACCGCCGAAAGTGGGGGCGACGATTTACGCCAAGCCGCGCGCAGATCGTCTGCATCTGTTTGATGCGCAAACCGGGTTGCGCATGTAAGGGTTTTCTCTAGGGCGTGCATGGTCTGTGCACGACCTGAAAGGCGCCTGCAAAGGTCTGCCTCGTGCCCGACGCACGAATGCCTAGCTACAGAAGGCATCACTGTGATATCGTGCCGAAATAATGAATGAGGCACAGTCGTTCCGAAATAATAAGCGGGGCACAGCTGGTAGCGTTTCAAAATAAAAAGCGGGGAAAAGCTGTTCGCGTTCTGAAACAAGAAGCGAGGCCTCGTTTTCATCGCCCCGAAACAAGAAACGGGGTGTTTTCTTTAAGCAGCCCTGCACGCACCGAGACAAAATTACCGTTATGCAGACTAGTTCTTATTTGCCGTTTGACCCAAAAGTTACGCCCAAGCAAAAATTGCCTGTGGGTACGATCGATTGCCATTTTCACGTCTTTGAAGATGCTGCTAAATATCCGTACACCGCGAATCGTTCGTATACGCCAAGTCTGGCACCTTGGGCTGCCTTTGAAGCTATGAACAATGCCATTGGCGCGGATCGTGCGGTGCTCGTTCACCCCTCGGTGTATGGCCACGACCATGCCACGCTGTATGACACGCTGCGCGCCCATCCTGATCGCTTGCGTGCGGTTGGTGTCTTGCCACTCGACGTGTCCGACAAAGAGATTGAAAAACTACATCAGGCGGGTACCCGCGGAACGCGTCTGAATATTTTGTTTGCGGGTGGCGGTCAATTGAGTGATGCCGAAAGCCTGGCAAAACGCTTGAAGCCCTTTGGTTGGCACATTCAGTTTTTAGTTGATGTGGCGGCGCAGCCAGAGATTCCCGCTTGGGCGGCCAAACTTGGTGTGCCAGTTGTCTTTGATCACTTTGGTCATCCGTCAAAGCCTGACGTTCAGGACGCGGGCTTTAAGAATATGTGTGCGCTGGTAAAAGAGGGCATCGCTTGGGTGAAGTTGTCTGGCGCGTATCGCGTGGTTGATCCCGCGGCTAAGTGGGCAGCGATCCAGCCGTTTGTAGATGCCTTGCTAGCCACACGAACCGATCGCCTGGTGTGGGGCACAGACTGGCCTCATCCAAATATCCCTGCGCCCATGCCTAATGATGGTGATATCGCCGATGCAGTGTTTAAGTGGTTGCCTGACGCTAGCTTGCGCCAACAAATTCTCGTTCACAACCCTGAAGTCTTGTATGACTTTGCCCCCTTTGTTCCAAAAGCTTAATCTTTTAACCCCGGAGACCTTATGAAACGTCGTCACTTATTCGCACTTTCGGCCCTGGTTGCCGCCACCTTCGCGCTGGGAGCTTCGACTCCAGCCTTTGCCCAGAAGACCGTCTTGAAACTGGCTTGGACGACGCCAGAGAGCCCAACTGATCCCTATTCGGTTGGTGCGACAGCCTTCAAGAAAGCTGTTGAGGCAAACTCTAAGGGCTCGATCGAGGTGCAGCTGTATCCTAATCGTCAGCTTGGTGAAGAGAAACAAGTGATGGAGGCTGTGCGCTTTGGCACGGTGGACATGACAATCATGACCAATGCGGTGATCGCTCAAATCGAGCCCGCCTATCAGGTCAACGATCTGCCGTTCTTGTACTCAAGCGAAGCGCAAGCGCGTAAGGCCTTAGATGGCAAGCTCGGCAACGACTTGTCGGCGCTTTTGGCCAAGAAAAACATGCTTGTGTTGGGTTACATGGAAGGCGGCTTTCGCCAGATGATCAACAATAAAAAGCCTGTCGGTGTGCCCGCCGATGTGACCGGCGTTAAGTACCGTGTCATGCAAAACCCAATGTATATCGACATGTTTACCTCGTTGGGTGGTGCTGCGGTGCCGATGGCCTGGGGCGAAGTGTTCACCGCTGTGCAGCAAGGCACGATTGATGGCCTAGAGATCCCGATCGCTGTGATCGATAGTTCAAAAATGTATGAAGTGACAAAGTTTTTGTCGATGACGAATCACACGTACTCGGCGATTGCTCTGTTGATTTCGAAACGCTCAATGGATAAGTTGACCCCCGAGCAAAAAACGGCCGTCACCGAAGCCGGTAAGACTGCAACAGCCGAGCAGCGCGCTGCAGCCTTGGTCAACGAGAAGGCTTTGATTGATGGCCTTGTGAAAAAGGGCATGATCATTAACCAAGTGGCAGATGTCGCACCTTTTCGCAAATCGGTTCAATCGATTTACGACAAGTCGCGCGTCGCTGTTGGCGATGCGCTGATCAATCAGGCACTTGACGCAGTGAAGTAAGATTTTAGACAAAAGGCGCTCAGTTGAGCGCCTTTTGATATGTGTATTTTTTAACTGGAAATTTGTATGCGTCATTGGTTTGACAAGCTTGAAAGCGTATTGAAGATGGTCGCAGTGGCGATTGTGTTGCTGATGCTTTTTACGCTTAGTGCGCAAGTCTTCTTGCGTTACGTTTTTGGTAAGGCCTTGTCCTGGAGCGAAGAACTGTCTTTGCTTGGTTTTGCCTGGGTCGTGGTGATTTCTACCGTCATCGGTATCCGGCGTCTGACCCACGCTCGCATGGATTTGCTGGTGGGTTTATTGCCAAAGTCACTGCACGGCGCGGTGGATGCTTTAGTGTCGTTGATGATGTGCTCTTTGGGCCTCTTCATGGCCTACGCCGGCTGGAATTACGTGATTGAAACTCGCGGGGCAACCTCGGCCGCAATTGGTTTTCCGATTGAGTTTCTCTATGCATCAGCACCCGCTTTTGGCGTGTTAATTGCCTTGTTTTCTTTAGAACGCTTACTGCCTTGGGCGGAGTCTTTAAATGAGTAGCACCGCTTGGTTGTTGTCGGCAGGATTTGGCGTCTTGATGTTATTGGGTGTGCCTTTTGCATTTGCGATTGGTATCGTCGTCGCGCTTTCGTTGCTGGTATCGGGTATCGAGCCTATGCTGTTGCCGCAATCGGTTGTTGCCGGCACGCAGTCTTTCTCGTTGCTGGCGATTCCGTTCTTTATGTTGGCAGGCGAGTTGATGTCTGCGGGCGGGTTATCGCAACGGTTGATCAAAGTTGCTGATGTCTTTGTGCGTCATCTGACGGGCGGTTTGGGCTTGGTGACCGTGTTAGCCGCGGCGATTTTTGCGGCAATTTCTGGTTCGGCACCAGCAACTACCGCGGCGATTGGCGCGATCATGATCCCAGCCATGGCCGAGCGCGGCTATAGCAAACCTTTTGCGACCGCCGTTGCGGTCAGCGCGGGTATTTTGGCTCCCTTGATTCCGCCTTCGATTGCGTTTGTGATCTGGGGTGTGATCGCCGAGCAGTCAATCGCCCGTTTATTTAGCGCAGGGATTTTGCCTGGCTTATTGATGGCAGCGGGGTTGATGGTGGTGTGCTGGTGGCACGCCAAAAAGCACAAGATCCCTACGCAACCACGTGCAAAGTTGCCAGAAATACGCGCCGCGTTGCGCGATGGTATCTGGGCACTGCTTGCACCGGCGATCGTATTGGGTGGCATCTACGGCGGTGTCTTCACCCCGACTGAAGCGGCTGTAGTGAGTTGTGTGTATGCCCTCTTCGTTGGGACGGTCGTTGAAAAGCGTTTGAAATGGCGCGAATTGCCTGAGATCGTTTGGCGCTCAACCAAAGTCACCGCGATTGTCATGTCGATCATTGTGTTCTCGGCTGGCTTTGGTATTTTGATCGCACAAGAACAACTTGCCCCGAAGGCCGCGACTTGGCTTGCCGCAAACATCCACGAAAAATGGATCATGTTGTTGGTGTTGAATCTGGTGTTTTTCTTGGTAGCAGCGGTGATGGATGAAATCGCCATCATGGTGGTGTTTGGGCCGCTGTTGATCGCGATTGCAAATAGTTTTGCGATTAGCCCAATTCACTTTGGTGCGATCATCGTCACGAACGTGGCGATCGGTATGGCGGCTCCACCGATTGGCTATTGTCTGTTTGTCGGCATGGCGATTAGTGGCTTGAAACTCACAGACGTGTCGCGCGTGATGTTGCCGTTTGTAGGCGTAATGCTGATTGTGTTGATGCTAGTGACGTATGTGCCTGGTTTTGCTTTAGCGTTGCAGTAGTTAACAACGCGCAAAGCGTTCAGATCGTCGTAGTACAGAACGGGCACATCACTGTGCCCGTTCTTATTGAAGCGGCTTATGGTGCAAACTTTTCGTCTAACGGATCTTTGATCCCTACTTGTGCAAACCCTTTAGCCCTGAGCAAGCACGAGTCACACTGCTTGCAGGGCGCGCCGTTCGGTGCTGGGTCGTAGCAGCTAGTGGTCTCTGAAAAGTCGACCCCTAGCTCTAGCCCTTTGCGAATAATGTCGGCCTTACTCATGTTGATAAGTGGCGCGCGAATCTTGAGTCGTTGCGTGCCCTCAACGCCAGCCTTGGTCGCGAGGTTGCCTAAGTGCTCGAAGGCCTCAATAAATTCAGGACGGCAATCGGGGTAGCCGCTGTAATCCATTGCATTGACGCCTACAAAAATATCTTGAGCTCCTAAGACCTCGGCCCAGCCTAACGCAAAACTTAAAAATATCGTGTTACGCGCGGGGACATAGGTAATCGGAATCCCTGTGCTGATGTCATCGACAGAGTGCCCTTTGGGTACGTCGATATCGGCGGTCAGTGCAGAGCCGCCAAAACTGCGTAAGTCGATATCCAGCACGGCGTGACGAGCAACGCCACGTAACTTGGCAAAGGCAGCGGCCCGCTCAAGCTCAATCAAATGGCGTTGGCCATACCGAAAACTCAGCGCGTAGACCTCGAAGCCTGCGTGCTGAGCCATTGCGACCACTGTGGTTGAATCTAAACCACCACTTAATAAACAGACTGCTTTCTTTGACATTCAATGTTGACTTATTTCGACAGATTGGAAAGTTAGAGAGTTGACTCAACTCAGACAGGTTGCAAGCTCAAACATTGGAGTGTGATGGAAAATTGTATTCTGCCTTGAGCCTGTTAGTCGCCTCGTGAGGCACCCGACAGGCTCAAACGTTATTACTTCGCAGTTGGCATCACAAATTCAGCACCCTTGCCAATGGTTTCGGGCCAGCGCTGCATAATCGATTTTTGCTTGGTGTAGAACCGCACGCCCTCTTCGCCATACGCGTGCATATCGCCAAACAGGCTTTTCTTCCAACCACCAAAACCGTGCCAGGCCATCGGTACCGGAATCGGCACATTGATCCCGACCATACCGACCTGAATGCGGCGGCTAAATTCACGTGCGACGTTGCCATCGCGTGTATAGCAAGACACGCCATTGCCAAACTCGTGGGCGTTGATCAGGTCAACTGCCTCGCCAAAGTCTTTGACGCGCACGCAACCAAGAACGGGGCCAAAAATTTCTTCTTTATAAATGCGCATTGAAGGGGTGACGTGGTCAAACAAACTGCCGCCAGTAAAAAAGCCTTGCTCGTGTCCGGCAACTTTAATCCCGCGCCCGTCGACCACCAGTTTGGCGCCTTCATTTACGCCAACTTCGATATAACCTTCGATGCGTTCAAGTGCCTGACGTGTCACGATGGGGCCCATCTCGGCGTCGAGCTCAAGACCATTTTTGATTTTGAGTGTTTTGGCGCGCGCGGCAAGCAAGGGTACAACTTTGTCGGCGACATCGCCCACTAGCACGGCCACCGAAATTGCCATGCAGCGCTCGCCGGCCGAGCCATAGGCTGCACCAATCAGGCCATCAACTGCTTGATCAATATCGGCATCGGGCATGACCACCATATGATTTTTGGCGCCGCCTAAAGCCTGAACGCGCTTGCCTAAATCTGCGCCACGTTGGTAAATATATTGCGCGATGGGTGTTGAGCCCACAAAGCTGATGGCCTTGACGTCAGGGTGCTCGAGCAGCGCATCGACCGCAACCTTATCGCCTTGTACGACGTTAAAGACGCCGTCTGGCAGACCAGCCTCTTTGAATAACTGAGCCATAAAGATTGAGGCAGAAGGGTCGCGTTCGCTTGGCTTCAAAATAAAGCAATTGCCTGCTGCGATCGCTACCGGAAACATCCAGCAAGGCACCATGCAGGGAAAATTAAATGGCGTGATACCCGCGACCACGCCCAACGGTTGGCGCATTGTCCAGTTGTCGATGCCGGTCGAGACTTGATCGGTGAAGTCGCCCTTCAATAACTGCGGCATGCCGCAGGCGAACTCAACGATGTCGATGCCGCGCATGACTTCACCCTGGGCGTCGGTGAATACCTTGCCATGCTCTTGGGTGATGATCGAGGCGAGTTCGTCTTTGCGCTCATTGAGCAAAGCCAAAAAGTTATTCATGATGCGGGCGCGCCGAATCGCAGGTGTATCCGCCCAGGCGGCAAACGCCTTTTTGGCGCTGTCAACTGCAGACTTCACGGTCTCTAGGCTGGCGAGCTCAACCTTGCGTGCAACTTGCCCTGTGGCAGGATTAAAGACGTCTTGCGCACGTGCGCCGGCTGTAGTGACGGCTTGATTATGAATCCAATGCGAGACCACACTGGGGATGACGGGCATTGGAGGCTGCTTAGACATACAAAATCCTTTAATAGTCGATCAAGCTGGATGTAGAGGGTTACAGCCATTGTAAGATGCTCGGCTGGGTGTTTGCACTTCTTGTTAAACTTTACCCCTTTATTGTTCGATTGATCGGAGTCATCCCACTGCTATGAGTCAGCCCCTGCTTGGCAAAGTTGCCCTTGTGACCGGAGCCGCACGCGGTATCGGCCGTGCCTGCGCGTTGAAGCTGGCTTCGGCTGGTTGTGACATCGTCGCCAATTATTACAATAGCTTTGACGAGGCTGAGGCTGTTTGCGCAGAGGTGCGCGCCATGGGCCGTCGTGCCATTGCGGTGCAGGCCAGTGTCGGTGTGCCCGATAGCGTGGTCGAGATGTTCGAGGTCATTACCAAAGAATTTGGTCACTTAGATATTGTGATCAGTAATGCCGCCTCGGGGGTTCTCAAGCCCGCAATGGAAATGAGTCTGAAGCACTTTCGCTGGTGCCTTGAAACCAATGCGTTCGCAGTCAATTTATTGGCGCAACAGGCCTTGCCTTTGATGAAGCAGGGCGGCCGCATTGTGGCCATGTCGAGTTTGGGTGCCCAGCGCGCCATGCCTCATTACGGATTTATTGGTGCTTCAAAGGCGGCCCTTGAGGCGCTGGTGCGCACTCTCGCGCAAGAGCTTGGCCCGCAAGGGATTCGGGTCAATACGGTCTCGGCTGGGGTCGTGGACACCGATGCACTGAGTCACTTTCCAAACCGCGATCAGGTCTTGTCTGAGTTTGCTGCTCGTACGCC
>JBAWWV010000101.1:0-12338 GCA_037146575.1 Alcaligenaceae bacterium
CTTGAGTTGGGCCAGCCTCAACTTCCGGATTTTCCGACGCCCGAGGGCGTCACGCTCGACGATTATCTGATTCAGCTTTCAGAAATCGGGCTTGAAAAACGCATGCAGCAGTTGTTTCCAGACCCAGTTGAGCGCGCCAAAGTCCAGCAGCAATACTCTGAGCGCCTGAGCCTCGAGTGCCAAACCATTATCAAAATGGGCTTTCCGGGCTACTTTTTGATTGTGCAAGACTTTATCAATTGGGGCAAAGGTAATGGCGTGCCGGTTGGTCCTGGGCGGGGGTCTGGAGCCGGCTCGTTAGTCGCTTACTCACTTGGCATCACCGATTTAGATCCGATTCGTTACGATTTGCTGTTTGAGCGCTTTCTGAACCCAGAGCGCGTTTCAATGCCCGACTTTGACATCGATTTCTGCCAAGACAATCGCGAGCGCGTGATTGAATACGTCAAAACCAAGTACGGGCGTGCGGCAGTCAGTCAGATTGCCACCTTCGGCACGCTGGGCGCCAAGGCAGTGGTGCGCGATGCCGGCCGTGTGCTCGACATGCCCTACATGCTGTGTGATGGGCTGTCAAAACTGATCCCCCATAACCCCGCAGACCCTTGGACGCTTGACCGCGCACTGAAAGACGAGCCGACCTTCAAAGAACGTTACGAAAAAGAAGAAGAAGTGCGGGCCTTGATCGATTTAGCGCGCCCGCTTGAAGGCTTGACCCGAAACGTGGGGATGCATGCCGGCGGGGTGCTGATCGCGCCTGGCAAGCTCACTGACTTTTGCCCGCTGTACTGCCAGCCTGGTCACGAAGGCAGTGCGGTCTCGCAGTTTGATAAAGACGATGTAGAAGCCGCTGGCTTGGTGAAGTTTGACTTTTTAGGTTTGCGTAACCTGACAATTCTCGATTGGGCCGTACGTTTTGTGCGCAAGTTCAATGCCAAGTTGCCTGACTTTGACATCATGTCGGTGCCGCTTGACGATCCTGCCACGTATCAAATCCTGTGTAACGCCAATACGACTGCGGTGTTTCAGCTCGAATCCCGTGGCATGAAAGAGTTGCTCAAAAAGCTTCGTCCTAATACGTTTGAAGACATCATTGCGGTGTTGGCGCTGTTTCGTCCGGGCCCGCTCGAGTCGGGCATGGTCGATGATTTTGTGAATCGTAAGCACGGTCGCGCAACCGTCGATTATTTTCATCCTGATCTTGAGTCAACGCTTAAAAGCACCTATGGCGTGATTGTGTATCAAGAGCAAGTGATGCTGATCTCGCAGATCATTGGTGGTTACTCGCTTGGTGGTGCCGATCTGTTGCGCCGCGCCATGGGAAAGAAAAAGCCTGAAGAAATGGCCGCGCATCGCGAGTTATTTGAACAAGGGGCGCTTAAAAAAGGTTATGACCCCAAGGTCGCGGTCAAACTGTTTGACCTGATGGAGCTCTTTGCAGGCTATGGTTTCAATAAGTCGCACTCGGCGGCGTATGCTCTGATCGCTTATCACACCGCTTGGCTCAAAGCGCATCACCCCGCAGAGTTCTTAGCAGCCACCTTGTCTTCTGACATGGACGATACCGATAAAGTACAAATTTTTTGGCGTGATTGTCTGGCTAATGGCATCACGGTGTTGCCCCCTGATATCAATACGTCTGCCTATCGCTTTGAGCCTGTGGCGGATACGGCGACCCAAGAGGGTCTGCCACCGCGTACGATTCGTTACGGGATGGGAGCGGTTAAGGGAACGGGGCAGGGCGCTGTCGAAGAAATTTTACGAGTCCGCGAAGCGGGTCCCTTCGCCAGTCTGTTCGATTTTTGCCGTCGTATTGATCGCCGCACCGTTAACAAACGCAGCATCGAAGCCTTGATTCGGGTTGGGGCATTTGATTCGGTTGAGACTAACCGCGGCGCGTTGGTGGCCTCGCTGAGCACCGCGCTTGAGGCCGCTGAGCAGCACGACCGCAGTGCCAATCAAGTGTCGCTGTTTGGTGACGATAGCCACGAGGTGGTAGCCGTTGAACTGGCCTCTATCGCACCCTGGAGCCTGCATACTCGGTTATCCGAAGAAAAAGCCGCACTTGGATTTTTCTTTAGCGGTCACCTGTTCGATGTGTGGCGAGACGAGGTCCGGTTATTTGCCGCTAAACCCTTGGTTAGGCTCGAACCGTTGCGCGATTCGCAATGGATCGCAGGGGTGATCTGCGACCTTCGCACGATGATGACCTCTAAGGGCAAACTACAATTTGTCACGCTTGATGACGGTTCAGCGCAAGTTGAAGTCACCGTCTATTCTGAGATTTTTGAGCAACATCGCAACCGTTTGCGCGAAGATCAGCTCGTGATCATGCAGGTAAAAGTCACCAACAACGAACACTCAAAAGGGACGCGAATCGTCGCCGAAAATATTTACGATTTGCAGTTGGCACGTGAAGCGCGCGCCAAAGCTTTACGCATTCGCCTAAACGGCAACGCAGACGCGATCTTGCTGAAAAAAATGCTTGGCCCGTTTCGAGTCAACGCTGATGCATCAGTGCGCGGCACACCCGTTGAGGTGTTGTACGAAAACGCAGGTCTGGCTTGCACGCTCAGACTGGATGATTCGTGGCGGGTGCGTTTGTCAGATAGCTTAGTTGAGCAACTCTCTACCTGGACGTCATCGGCAGACGTTGAAGTGGCCTACTGATGTCTGACGCACGCAGCTTGCGAATCATTCACTCAGAGGCGGCCACAAGTTTTGGCGGACAAGAACACCGAGTCTTTAAAGAAATGGTGGCAATGCGTGAGCGTGGTCATCATCTTGAAGCGATCTGCCAGCCCGACGCTGAGTTAACCGAGCGGTTGCGTGAGGCCGGCTTTGTGGTGCATACGCTGTATATGGACGGTACGGTCAATATTGTGCGCGGCATCTTTCGGCTTAAAAAGATTTTGCAAGCGGGGCGTTTTGATGTGCTCAACACGCATAGTCGGCAAGACACCTTAATTGCCGCAGCTGCTGCGCGGCTAGCGAAAGTGCCACTCGTTGTACGTACCCGTCATTTAGCCAGCCCAGTCGGTTCATTATTGACCTATACCTGGTTGCCGCATCGAGTCACTACCGTCAGTCATCACGTGCGCCGTCAATTTCTCGCGCGTGGCGTGCCTCCTGATCAAGTGCAGGCGATCTATACGCCCGTGGTACTGACACCGCGTCTTGCGCACTCGACCTTACGCGACGAACTCAAGTTATCTGCTGATGCGATCTTGGTGGGTTGTATCGCAGTGCTTCGCCCCAACAAAGGCCATCTCGAACTCATCAATGCGATGCTGCCGTTATTGCGAACACGCCCCGCCTTGCATCTTGTGATGGCCGGTGGAGGTTCACCTGTTTTTGAGCAGCTGCAGGCGCATATTACGCACGCTGGCTTAGTCGAGCGTATTCATCTTTTAGGAACTCGACGCGACGTGCCAAATGTACTGGCTGGTCTGGACATTTTTTGTTTGGCAACCCGACAAGAAGCCATGGGGACTGCGTTTCTTGAGGCGGCCGCGAGCGGCCTGCCCGTGATTGGGACCGATGTGGGCGGAGTGGGCGAGCTGATGCGACCCGGCGAAACTGGGCTGCTTGTACCCTTGGATGACGGGCAGGCGCTGCAAAACGCCTTGATTCAATTAATTGACTCGCCCGAACTGCGAAACAAAATGGGGCAGGCTGGCTATGAGCGCATTCATACCGAAGGTGTTTTTACAACTGAAACCTTGGCAAAACGAACCGAGCGCATCTATGATCAGTGGCTAGAAGATTTACACCCCTCTCGACAGGGCGCGGGGGTAATATCCCACCAAACAACCGATCGGCACTGAATGTAAATGAAGACCGCCTATTGCGTGCCCGTATTGATGTATCACCATGTGTCGCCGGCGGCAGGGTCAATTACGACTTCACCAGAGAACTTTGCCAGCCAGATCGCGGGTTTAGCTCGTCGCGGCTATCGGTCTCTGACTGCGAGCGAGTTCGCAGATTTTTTGGCAGGTAAGCCAACGCCCCCAAGGTCTGTATTAATCACCTTTGATGATGGTTACTTAGATAACTGGGTCTACGCGCACCCTGTCTTACAAAAGTATTCAATGCACGCGGTGCTATTTTTGATCACGGGTTTAATCGGTGAAGGCCCTGCGCGCGCCCATGCGGGTCAGCCTGGTGCCACTCTGCCTTCTGTTGTGTGCCATCTGCAGTCCAAGGCTATGGTCGCGGCTGGCGACCCCGACCCAGTGATGTTGCGCTGGACTGAAGTTCTTGCCATGCAAGCGGCTGACACCTTTGAGTTTCATAGCCACACGCATACCCATCATCGTTGGGATTTGACCGACGAGGCGCGTGAGATTTGTTTGAAAAATCTTAAGCAAGATCTGACTGATTCGCGCGACGCCATGCAGCAACGGCTTGGCGCAGTGTCTGAACACTTCTGCTGGCCTCAGGGCTATTTTGACGACGATTATGTCGAGTTGGCGCAAGAGTTAGGCTTTAAGTACCTTTACACCACAGTGGCTCACGGCCAAAATCTTGCCGGCGCCTCACCTGCGCATATTTTTCGTGTGGCCGTACGCAATCGTGGTGATACTTGGCTAAGAACCCGTACGTGGTTCGCCACCCACCCGACCGTCGGGCCTTTGTATAACAAATGGAAGTTATGGAAGCGAACGCTTCGCGCCAAAGCCTAGGGCTTTCTGTCATCATCATCACCAAAAACGAGGCGTCGCGTCTCGGTGATTGCCTCGCATCCGTGCAGTTTGCAGATGAAATCATAGTCTTAGATGGCTGCAGCACTGACGCAACGGCGGATATTGCGCGCGCGCATGGGGCGCTGGTTCATCAGGTGGCTGATTGGCCCGGGTTCGGTTCACAAAAAAATCGAGCCTTGGCACTTGCAACCAAGCCCTGGGTGCTCTCGATTGATGCCGACGAACGTGTGACTCCTGAGCTGCAAGCTGAAATTATGCAAACGCTGACGCGACCTGCCTTTGACGGTTATCAAATTGCGCGACTGTCTGAGTTTTGTGGTAAAAAAATTCGCCATAGTGGCTGGTGGCCTGATTATGTGGTGCGCTTATTTCGTCGCGAGCTTGGTGCGTTTGATAACGCGCCGGTGCATGAGCAAGTGTTGGTTCAGGGGCGAGTGGGCAAGTTAAAGGCTTGGTTTTTACATTTTCCGTTCGACGACCTTGATGCTTTGGTCGCTAAAATCAACCGCTACTCAGGCGATGCCGCAAAAATGATGTCCCTTAAAGGGCGACGTGTTGGGGTATTTGGTTTGATCAAGCACAGTGTCTGGACCTTTATTCGAATTTATGTATTGCGACGCGGGTTTTTAGATGGTCGCCATGGCTTTGTGCTTGCCGTAACTGCAGCCTCCGGAAGTTTCTTACGTTATTCCAAACTCATGTTTTTGAACGAAGCGCGCGATCGAGTGCATCCTAAAGTGTCGAATCCAGTCGGCGAGCAGTCGCAGGCTGAAATGTTGAATCAAACCAATAAGCAACCGCAGTCTGAATTTTTGAACCAAGCTGATAAGAAACCGCAGTCTGAGTTTTTGAACCAAGCCAGTAAACAACCTGAGCCGAAATGAAAATTCTGTTCACCAACTTTCATCCACGCAATGGCGGCGGGCATGTGACGTACATCGTTAACTTGCTGCGCGGCCTGGTGGGCGCACATCAACTGACGGTTGCTACGCCGGGCTCGAGTCGCCTGTATCGCCTAGCTCAGGCTATGCCAGGGGTAAAAGTTGTCGATATGGCTTTCACGACGCGGCCGTCTTCTTGGTTGGCAGATCGGGCAGCCTTACGCCAATTGCTGGTGACCAATGGCTTTGATACGGTTCATGTCAATGGCTCGGCAGATCATAAGCAAGTAATGCTGGCAGCGTTGGGCTTGCGTCATGCCCCGCGCATCATCTTTACCAAACACAATGATCACTCACTGACGAGCTTTGGTCACCAATTACGCGCCCGCTTCGCAACCGACCATGTGATTGCTGTCAGCGATTACATCAAAGACTTGTTATTGAAGTCGCCGTACAAACGTCAGGCCATCACAACCATTCGGCATGGCATCGATACCGATTATTTTTCACCAGTCAGCGCGGGCGAAAAATTGCGCTTGCGTGAACAATATCTAGGCCCGGGTTTTGATAAAAAAATCATTCTTGGTAGCGCCGGCGGCACCGACTATGAAAAAGGTTGGTTAGATTTAGTGACGGCCGTCTCATTGTTGTCGACCGAGCAGCGCACCAGATTTCATATTGTTGTCATTGGAGACCCGCCCAACGCGCTCAAGCGTGCTCAGGTTGCCGATTGCGGGATGGCCGAGCAAGTCAGCTTTCCTGGTTTGCTTGATGATGTCAGGCCATTACTGGCAGCCTGCGATATTGGTTATGTCTTGTCTTATCAAGAGGCCTTGTCTTTTGCGTGTCGCGAACTGATGGCACTTGGTTTGCCCGTACTGGTCACCCGTGTAGGCGGCTTGCCCGAAAATCTGTCTGATCAACGCGAAGGCTGGATTGTGCCACCTCGCAGCCCAGAGCTGATTAGAAATATATTGCAAAAGATATTGCTTGAGCCCGAACAGCTTGCGCAAATGGGAGCACAAGCGCGTCAACACGCCGAACGCGAATTTGGCTTGGCTGAGTTTGTGAAAGCGACGCTGGCGATTTATCAATAGTTCAACTCATTTAGCAAATATGTCGATTCCAATTTTGATGTACCACCAAGTGGGAGTGCCGGCTCAGCGCGGTACCTCGTTTCGTGGTTTAACGGTGCATCCCCGAAGCTTTGCCCGGCAGATGCGCTGGATGCATCGCTTAGGCTATCGCGGCTTAAGCATGCGCGATTTACTGCCTTATTTAAAAAATGAAAAAGTGGGTAAAGTGTTTGGTATTACCTTCGATGACGGCTTTCGCAACGTTTTTGAATACGCTTTGCCAGTGTTGCAAAAGTATCAATTTACCTCGACGAATTATTTTGTAGCGAATCAATTTGATGGCAGTAATGTGTGGGACACAAACAAAGGTGTTGTGCCTTCAGCCTTGATGTCTAAACCCGAGATTCTCGCCTGGGCGCAAGCCGGCCAAGAGGTCGGGTCGCATACGCTAGACCATGTCCATCTTCCAGAGCTATCGCTCGAGGCTGCGCGCGAGCAATTAATACGTTCTCGTCTGGTACTCTCTGCAATACTGGGTTCAGAGGTCACAGCGTTTTGCTATCCCTATGGTGACTTTCGGCCTGAACATCAGCGCTTAGCTCAAGAAACCGGCTACACCAACGCCACAACCACTGCGAGAGGGTTGGCAAATGTTTCAGATGATTTCTATGCGCTCCCGCGAGTCGGAATTTGGCGTACAACACCATTAGTACGCTTTTTGTTTCAATGTTTAACTCAACACGAGAACCGTCGACGTGTCTGAACGCTTGCGGATCGCACTCTTGATTGATCGCTTTGGCCGCCGCTTTGGTGGTGCTGAGGCCTATGGAGTCAACTTGTTTGAGGTGCTTGCCCAGCGTCATGACGTGACCGTGATTGCGCATGACTTTGAACATGATTTGCCGGTTAAGCAAATTAAGGTGACGGTGAATCGAAAATGGCCAAGTTGGTTACGCGTGTGGCATTTTGCGCACCAGGCGAAGCGTTTAACGCAAGACAATTTTGATATTGTGCATTCGCATATGAATGGTGGTGCTGGGCATATTCATGTGATCCATGTTGCCCCGATTCGCCATCGTCGGTTGCACGGCGCCAGCGTCTGGAGACGATTTTTAGTCTATTTTCAACCTAGCAATATTGTGTATTTATTGCTTGAGGCGGCGGCGATGCGTGTCAAAACGGGCTCGCGTGTTGTCGCCGTATCGCCTTGGCTAAAAGAGCTCATACATGAGTCTTATGGCGAACGACTCACCGTTAATACGATCGCGCCCGGAGCCAATAGCACGGCTGTCGATCCAACGGTGCGCACGCAAACCCGTGCAGCATTAGGCTGGGCACCCGACGACGTCGGGTGCCTGCTTGTGGCACGTAATCCCTTACGCAAAGGTCTTGCCACGGTTCTTGAGGCTCTTGGCCAGTTACCCGAAAATTTTCGGCTGGCAGTGGTGGGTGCGCAGCCTGAAATTAAAGATTATCTGCTGGTTAATCACCCTAAGCTTGTTGGCCGCGTCAACCTGCTTGCACCAACTTCTGACGTGTCACCTTATTATCAGGCTGCCGATGTCTACGTGCATCCGACCTTGCTCGATAGCTTCGGCATGGCGCCTCTTGAGGCTATGGCGCACGGCTTACCCGTGATTGTCAGTGGGCCCGAGTTTTGTGGTTTTGGTAGTTATGTCAAGCATCGTCACGATGCGTGGGTATTGACCGATCCAGAAGACCCTCGTGAAATCGCTCAAGGCATGTATGCGCTGGCTTCAGATCAAGCGCTACGCGCACATCTGTTGCATCATGCCGCAACACTGGTTGGGTCGTTATCCTGGACGGCCGCTGCACGAAAATACGAAACGCTCTACGCAGAAAGTATCGAGGCTCGCCGCTCGGCTGTGGCCTCGACCCAAACTACCCCTAGTCGCGCGACCTGAACGGCGGTCACTGAGGATCCGCTCAGACCCAGTTACGTAACCAATAGCCAAGTAGCCCCAGATATTCTTTGATAATCGTGCGACTCGCCTCGAGGCTACGAATGTGTGGCAGCCACGGGTTCAGCGGTTCGTCATCAGGTAAGGTGATCTGCGGTGCACTTGACGCCGGTAACGTGTCAATCCCGCGCTTAATAAAAGTTGCAAGCGCGCGAGGCATATGCAATGCAGACGTCACTAAAAGAGCACGTTTAAGCTGCGCGCCTTGCATCATGCGATCTGAAAATTGCGCATTTTCGTAGGTGTAGCGGCTGTCATTTTCTAAGAGCAATGCCGATTCCGGCACGCCGCGCTGGCGTAAGATTTTAGCCATGACACGAGCCTCGCTGACTTTGCCTTCAAGCGCGCCACCCGACAATAAAATTTTTGGCGCACGACCTGCAAAATACAAGGCGGCAGCGCGGTCGATCCGATCAAACGCTGTGGCACGGTTGTATGGTTCAAACCAGTTCGCGCGATTGGCCTGCGTGTTGCCACCTAGCACCACAATGACGTCAGCTCGCGGTGCGCGCGCGGCCTCGACATAGGCATAGCGCGTTTCAAGCTTGCCTCCAAAATAAAGAGAAGTCACCGGCAATGACCACAACAACATCCAACCCAGGCCCAAGGTCGAGAACGCCACCGCGGTGCGCTTGAAAGACCATAGTGCAAAAAGTACCGCAATTAGCAAGAGCAAAAGCCCCAAGCTAGGAGGATACAAAAACAGGTTCGAGAAGGGGATCTGTGAAAGCAAGGTGGCTTACCTAGCAAAGATAACTGTTGACTTCGCACAGAGCGGGCGTTTCAGTGCCTCGGCACGCCAACCCATGCAACTTGTCAGTAGGAGGCATCTACGGGTAAAAGAAAATACACGTTGAAGTATTTCATGAAAGCTGTACACAGGCATGATCTTAGTGAGACGCAAAAAACGGCTGCGTTCGTTGCACGACTTCGCCCACCGTTGGCCATCGTCCCAGTGCTCCCAAATTGATACTCTCAGGGGTCCAAGGGCCGGTATGGGCGGGGTCGGTGACGCCAAAGAGCGTGATTTGCTTCGCACCCACAGCGGCACACAAGTGCGAGACACCCGAATCATTGCAAATGACAACTTTGGCCAGGCGCGAAAGCGCACAAAAGCCGCCTAACGGCAAAGGATCGATCAGATCGGCAGTCGGCACGGCCCGCAGTGCCGCGGCCTGTTCAGCCTTTGGTGGGCACATTGCCACACGTACGCCGTTGTTTTGTAGGATACGAGTGAACGCATCAAACTGCGGCCACACCTTTGCTTGCCCTTTATGCGTTCCCGTGGCGGTTGGTGCGATAAGTACAAACTCACCCGCCTTGAGGCCCGCAGCGCTGAGATGGTCGTGGGCGCGCTGCGTCTGAGGCTTGGTTAAAGGCAAATGTAAGCGCTCGGGCAGCATTTGTGGCTGCGCATCAATGCCCCAGGCTGCTAGGGCTTGTTTGGCCAAAGCAAAGCTGCTTTGCACTGCGTGTAACGATTCGGTGGGTTTGCGCAGCGGCCAGCGCAACAACAGGCTTCTACCATCGTCGCGCCAACCTGCGCTTTGCAAGCCAGCAAGGCGAAAACACAAGGCACTTGAAAACGAGTCGGGCAAAAGCAGTGCGCGTCGGTATTGTGGGTGCTTTTTGCGCCAGTCTCGCACTTCAACGACGTCTTCGACCAGGCGACCTGACATTGGCACAAAGCCGTCAACCCCCAAACCGCTCAACAGGTCTTTTGCCCAACCTCGTGCGCCAACCGCGAACGGTATATTTAACCGACGCAGCATATCGAGCACTGGCAGACTCATACAGACGTCGCCCACCCAGTTTGGTAGACGGATCAAAATCGGTTCTTGTTGCATCACTTATTTAACCTTAATTTCATTGCATAAGGATACGACAAGTGCGCGAACTGCCCAAGTCGCTCCGTTCAAGCTTCTTTTTTCATATCAATGGATTCAGCGATGATGATTGAAAAGGATTCAGTAACGAGAATTGAGATGGAGTCAAAACAAAGGGTGGTGATGCAGGGCCTGGTCAGCCATTCTTTGTGAATTCTGACGGTTTAAACGTGGGTGCTTAGTGAGTCGTTTATTAAAGATCCTGTTCAGAGCGGGTAAACTTCAGTTTTCTGTCTTCTAGAGCGTTATTTTGACTCAACTGACCGGCCTTCCTGCTACCTCGTCGTCTCCTTTGAGCATTACCTTGTGGCGTCGCATTTACGAACGCATTGGCGCCTACTGGAAAGGCCTTGCTCTAGCAGTGTTGTTTATGGCCGCCGCTGCCGCGACGCAACCCACTCTGGCTGTGGCAATGAAGCCATTGCTCGACGAAGGCTTCTCTGGCACCAAGCCCGAGTACGTCTGGCAAGTGCCTTTGGCAATTATTGCGCTGATCTCTTTGCGAGGGGTCTGCAACTTTTTTAGTGACTATTTGCTGGCCTGGGTGGCCAACAACGTGTTGTTAGGCGTGCGCGCCGATATGTTCGAAAAACTGTTGTCGATGCCTGATAGCGAGTTCAAAAAAGGTGATACCGGGCGTTTGTTAAACCGTTTCACGGTTGATGCGGGCAACGTCACAAGCTACGCCACCGACGTGCTGACGGTCGTAGTGCGCGAGTCGCTCGTGGTGATCGCCATGATTGGGGTGCTGCTATACATGTCTTGGCAGCTCACGCTCATTATTTTGTTGACGATGCCGGTTTCGGTCTTGATATCGCGCGGTTTTATTGATCGGATGCGCCGAATCAATCGCGATACCGTCAACATGAACGCTGAGCTCACGCGCGTCGTCAACGAGGGGATCGATGGCCAGCGTGTCGTCAAACTGTTTGATGGCTATGCCTTTGAACGCAAGCGCTTTGCCTATGTCAGCGGTCGCTTAAGGCGTTTTGACATGCGGGCTGCCACATCAGATGCTGCGCTAACGCCAATTACGCAAGTGGTGACGGCTATGGCTGTTGCTGCGGTCATCGCTGTGGCGCTAAGTCAAGCCAACGCCGGCACCTTAACGGTCGGAAGTTTTGCGGCTTTCATGGCTGCGCTCGCGCAGATTTTTGATCCAGTCAAGCGCTTAACCAAGGTGGCCAGTCGCACGCAAAAGATGTTGGTGTCAGCCGAAAGTGTGTTTATTTTGGTGGATCAGCCTTCAGAGGTCGATAACGCGAGCGGCAGCTTTGAGGGCCAAGTCGATGGCAAGGTTGAATTTAAGCTGGTGTCGCATCGCTTTGCAGACGCCGATGTCGACACCTTGGCGCAAGTTAGTATTGTGGCTGAACCAGGCCAAACCATCGCCTTGGTAGGGCGCTCGGGAAGCGGTAAAACGACCTTGGTCAATATGCTGCCGCGCTTCGTGGCACCGGCAAGCGGCCAGGTATTGATTGACGGCCGCGATATCGAGTCGGTTTCGCTTCGCAATCTACGCGAACAACTCTCGTTGGTGAGCCAGGACGTTGTGTTGTTTGATGACACCATTGCGGTCAATGTGGGGTACGGGGCGCTGCACGATGCGTCTGAGGCTGAAATCCGCGACGCCTTGCAAGCGGCTAATTTGCTTGAGTTTGTCGATAGTCTGCCCTTGGGGATTCAAACCAAAGTTGGTGAAAACGCTACGCGCTTGTCGGGCGGACAACGCCAGCGCCTGGCGATCGCTCGGGCCTTGATCAAAAATGCCCCGATCTTGATCCTGGATGAGGCCACCTCGGCGCTAGAC
>JBAWWV010000102.1:0-12335 GCA_037146575.1 Alcaligenaceae bacterium
TGATTAGATAGCATCTTGGGCAATATGGACGGGGGCCAGCGCCTGATTCACTTGGAAGAATAGGTGCGCACAGCGCTCTTGGGCCGAAACGCCTTGCAGACTGTCTCCACGGTTTCCAGGTACGGCCCGCCAATCAGATCAATACAGTACGGTACGGCAGCGAAGATTCCCGAGACCACGACGCTGCCGTCCTCACGCTTAAGACCTTCAAGGGTTTCGCTGATTGCTTTGGGCTGCCCAGGCAAATTGATAATGAGGGCAGCGTGGCCTTCAATCTCGCGCAACACAGCCACCTGACGCGACAAGATCGCGGTAGGCACAAACTGCAAGCTGATTTGCCGCATTTGCTCACCAAACCCAGGCATCTCACGCGTGGCGACGGCTTGCGTGGCTTCGGGCGTCACGTCACGGCGGGCGGGGCCCGTGCCGCCGGTTGTCAGTACAAGATGACACCGTTCTGTATCCACCAACTCGATCAGCGCGGCTGAAATCTCTTTCGCCTCGTCTTGAATCAGGCGAGTCACCGTTTGCAAGGGAGTTGACACCGCACGCTCAAGCCAAGCCTGCAGCGCGGGGATGCCTTGGTCTTCATACACACCTTTCGAGGCTCGGTCTGACACCGAAACGATGCCAACCCGCAGGGTTTCTGAAATAGCGATGGTTTGCGTCATAAATTTACCTAAACAAGAGCGATCAAATAAGCCCGTAATTTAACCGAATGCGCGGAAATCCTCGACGTTCGGGGGGAATGGCTCGCAAGAGAAACACGAGCGTGCCGCGTTGTTACAACAGATGACCTCGCGCCGACCACGCGCACAGCACCAGACAAGCGCATGACCGTTGAGAAGGCGGTCCACGAAGGCACGAGCTTTCTCATTGGAACGAACTTGAACCACATATCTTTTTTATTACAAGTAACATACACGCACTTTCACGGACGGCGACCCCATGTTTGATATCTTTGCTGGACTCACCCCATGGGTCACGATTAGTCTGACTCTTGCACTGACCTTTGTCTTAGCCTTTGAATTTATCAATGGCTTTCACGATACGGCCAACGCGGTCGCCACCGTGATTTACACCAAAGCGATGCCCGCCCATTTAGCCGTCGTCGCCTCGGGTATTTTTAACTTCTTAGGCGTCTTACTTGGCGGTGTCGGCGTGGCCTACGCCATCGTGCACCTGCTGCCCGTCGAGCTGTTGATTGATGTCGACACTGGTCGCGGTTTGGTGATGGTGTTCTCGATGCTCACTGCTGCCATCGCCTGGAACTTCGGCACCTGGTTTTTTGGTATTCCTGCCTCCAGCTCACACACCTTAATTGGCTCGATACTGGGAGTGGGCTTGGCCAACGCTTGGGTCACCAGCGCCCCCTTAAGCGAGGGGGTGAACTGGCGCAAAGCGATTGAAATTGGGATGTCGCTGGTCGTTTCACCGCTAGTTGGGTTTGTCATCGCAGGTTTGTTTTTAATTTTGCTCAGGTACTGGTGGCCGCTATCCAACATGCATGTCACCCCAGGACAGCGCCGAGAACTAATCGACAAAAAACGACCACCCTTCTGGAATCGTGTGGTGCTGATCATGTCAGCGATGGGGATGAGCTTTGTCCATGGCTCAAACGATGGGCAAAAGGGCATTGGCCTAATTATGCTGGTACTGATTGGCATCGTCCCTGCCAAGTTTGTACTCGACGTCACTGCAACGCCTTACGAAATTAAGCGCTCTTACGACGCTGCACAGCACCTGAGCGATTTTTACGAGCGCAACACCCATACGCTGGGCGAGTTTTTAGTTCTCGACAAAGCGGATCGTCTGCACGACTTACCCAAAGTCTATCGCTGCGACCCAGCAACCACCATGGCCACCATCACGGCCTTACGCACCACGCTAACCGGCGTGCGTGACTACGAGACCCTCAGCCCCGACAAACGCATTCAAGTCAGGCGCTACTTACTATGCTTAGACGACACCGCTCGCAAAGTCACTGCTTTGCCAGGCTTACCTAAGCGCGAAAAATCTGATTTACAAAAGCTTCGTAAAGATCTGGTCGCCACAACTGAATACTCTCCCTTTTGGGTGATCCTGTTGGTGGCTCTTGCTTTGGGTATTGGTACCATGATTGGCTGGCGACGCGTAGTCAAAACCGTTGGTGAAAAAATCGGCAAGCAGGGTATGACCTATGCCCAAGGCATGTGCGCGCAAGTCACCGCCGTGATCGCAATTGGTTTTGCTAACCTCTACAGCTTACCTGTATCCACCACTCATGTGTTGTCTTCAGGTGTGGCGGGTACGATGGTCGCCAACAAAAGCGGGCTGCATCAAAGTACTGTTCGCACGATTCTGACTGCTTGGGTCTTAACCTTACCGGCTGCAATGCTGCTGTCGGCCGGATTATTTTGGGGCGCTTCGAAGCTCTTTCTTTGACCGAGCAATTTTGCACCTCACTGACAACGCCACGTTGTACTCAAGGCGCAGCGGCAGTTGAAGCTGCGACCTTTCAGCGGCTTTGACTCCAAGCCTCGTACAGTTTTCTAAACGCGGTATCCAACAAAAAGCCCAGCAGGCCGATCAGCACGACCGTTGCCATCAACTCGTGATACGCCAAGCGATCGCGCGTATCCAAAATAAAATAACCCAAGCCCGCTGAGACGCCCAGCATTTCGCAGGGCACCAGCACAATCCAGACAATACCGATTGCCAAGCGTGTACCGGTCAACACGTGCCCCAAAATACCTGGGATGATCACACCCTTTAAGGTCTCCCAACCGGTCGCTGACAAGCTTTGGGAGAGCTGCAACCAGCGCTGATCAAGTTGACGCACACCGGCAAGCGTATTGAGCATGATGGGCCACATCGCGGCAAAGGCTAACAAAAAATAAACGGGGCGATCCCCCACGCCAAACGCCATCACCGCGATAGGCATCCAAGATAAAGGAGAGATCATGCGCAAAAACTGAAATGCTGGAGCGAGCGTAGCGTTTGCAGTGGCAGAGGCACCCAGCAGTAAGCCAAGGGGCACACCGACAAGCAACGCTAACCCAAGCCCAACCGCTACGCGCTGCAAACTCACAGCGATGTGAATCCAGATCTCTGCTTCTTGCAGCATCGTAGCAAGGGTCAGCAAAGACGGGCCCGGCGCAAAGCGCTGCCCCATTGAGCCGGGCGCTGAAAATGGCACCGTTAGCAACCACCACAGCCCAACCAATAGAACAATACCCGCAAGGCCCTGCAACACACGCCAAGCAGTGTGCGTTGTTTGCTGAGCTGCCATTAGACCTCGACCACTTCTTGACGCACGTAACCGGGAGCCTGGCCAAACTTGGTCATACCACCCGCGGCTTCAATTGCGCGCTTCACAAAGCGATCATCGACCAACTGCGCGGCAGCAGTCTTGCCATCCAGTGTGGATAAGAAACTACGATCAGCTTCGATCACTGTATTTTGTAAACGCGCAACAAGCTCTTCGGTATAGCTGGGATACGGATAAGGCTGAAAGTCGATGCGCTTATCTTGCCAATCGGCATGACGAATCGCCTTAGAAGACAGATAGGATCCGCGATCGCTTGCGGCAGGCGCTAGCACTTTGCTCAACACAGGCAAGGCATGCGGCGTGTAGCGATTTGCGCCTTCTTTAGACAACAGTTGTGCTGTTTCGGCCCGATTGTCGCGAATCCATAACTGCGCACGCACAATCGCATCGACTACTTTTTGTGACCACTCTGGGCGCTGCTCAAGGTCACGCTCGTGCATAAACACAGTGCAACAAGCGTGATTGCGCCAGACGTCACCGGTAAAGCGCAACACCTTACCAATCCCCATGGTTTCAGCTAACGCGTTGAAGGGCTCGGCCACGATATAGCCGGCGATATTGCGCGACGCTAACGCCGGTGGCATGTCTGAGGGCGCCATCACCACCAAGTTCACTTCGTTGGCCGCTGGCTGCCCTCCTTGTTTACGCGATACGGGCTCTAAACCTGCATCGCGCAGCATGGCCTGCAAGACCACGTTATGAATTGAATACCAAAAAGGGATCGCAACCGTTTTGCCGCCTAGGGCTTTGAGCTCGTTAATTTCGGGCAGCACGGTCAGGCCTGAACCACCGACATGGTTCCAGGCAACAACCTTGGCCGGCACCTTGCTACCGAAGCGCGCCCATACCGTCATGGGCGATAACAGATGCACAACGTTGACTTGGCCAGCAATAAAGGCCTCGATCAGTTGCGCCCAACTACGCAGCATTGTGGGCTTTTCAACGTCAGCGCCAGCGTCTTTAAAAAATCCGTTGTGATGCGCCACCAACAAAGGCGCAGCATCAGTGATCGGTAAATAACCAATACGCACCGGTCCAGTGGCAGCAGGTTGCGCCTGTGCGTTAAAGGCTGACAGCAGTGGAGCCGCACCCGCAGCCGTAAACAAACTTGCTAATTTGAGCATCTCGCGACGCGAGACATGTTCAAGACACATCGACCAATTCCTTGAGGGCAGATTGCGCCGGCGCTGCCGCTGGCTTTGGATGCAACGCACGTTGCAGTGTTCGTAAAATTTCAATGCGAAGTTGGCCGAGTTCTTCGACCAGGTCGTCGCGTGGCTGCGAATACTCAAGGTGCCACTCACCCACACAATGGGCAGGCGTACCACCTAAGAGCAAAATACGATCCGCGACTTGCAAAGCTTCATCAATGTCGTGTGTGATTAACACCGCTGCTGTGCCTAAATCATTACGCAGGGTCAATAAGAGTTTTTGCATCGCCGTACGAGTGACCTCATCAAGCGCACCAAATGGCTCATCCAGCAAAATCACCTCGGGCTGTCGGGCCACACAGCGTGCAAGGGCGGTACGTTGCGCCATGCCGCCCGACAACTCTGAGGGCATCAACAAGCGCGCATGTTCTAAACCGACTTCGCGAATGGCAACATCGATACGTTGCTTTTTCTCGGCAACAGTCAAATGCGGTTGATGCTTGAAATCTAGCCCGAAGCCCACGTTTTTTTCAAGCGTTAGCCAGGGCAGCAGGCTGGGATCCTGAAAGGCCATCGCGATACGCGGATGGGTACCTGTGAGTGGCTGACCATCGACCAACACAGAGCCCTGAGTGGGCAGCTGCAAACCCGCCAACACACGAAGCAAGCTAGATTTTCCGACACCGCTCGGGCCTAAAATCGCCACAATTTCGCCGGCGGCAACGGTCATATCCAGCCCGTCTATCAAAGTAGCACCCGTGCCGTAGCGCAAGCCCAGGCCTTTGACCTCTAAAACAAAATCATCATGTTTGGTAATCGGCGCAAGCATCTCAATCCAGCCTCATCAGTCCCGCCAAGCGGGTTGGGACTGGAAGTTTAAGGCAGGCTCTATATTTCTAAAACTACCGATAGGTGATTTGCTTATTACTTATTAATCTTCTCCTTCACAAGCCCCTGAGCCGTAGCCGCAAGTCGCGTACCTCTTGCATTAAGTCTGCCATCAACGCCGCAGCGTCAAGATTGACTTCAAAATCGCGCTGCAGCAGCGAGACTTGTCGCGCGCGTGCCACCGCGGCGCTAGCAAACACCCAGGCCTCAGGCGGCTCAGTCTGTCGCAAGGTTGGCAATACACCATGCGCGACAAGTGTCATCACCCACTCAACCTGTTGCTCGCAACATTGCGCCAATTCGTAGATGGTGACGGGCGCGTGGTCATCCACGACGACTGCTGTGCAAATCGTGACTTGGGTCATGCTGATACTCCTAGATGGGCGCGGGGATTAAACGCTGCCGCCTTGGCCAACTGTTCATAGGCCGCACGCGTTGCCTCGCTTGCCGCAGGAGGCCAAACAATATCCAGCACCAGATACAAATCGCCGGGCGGGTCGCCAGGTAAACCTTTGCCACGCAGGCGTAGTTTACCGCCCTGCTTGCTGCCTGCAGCGATGTTGACTTCAACCGCTCCGGCAAGTGTCGGCGCATGCACCTTACCGCCTAGTGCGGCCTCCCAGGGTGTCACAGGTAGCTTCATGCTCAGGTCGCGCCCATCGCTTTGGTACAACGCGTGTGCGGCAAAATGCACGGTTAAGAACAGATCTCCATTGGCGCCCCCACCCTCACCTGGCATCCCCTGACCGGCTAAGCGAATCATTTGGCCAGCCTTCACGCCTGCGGGGATCTTGACACTCAAGGTACGATTAACCAAGTGAGGTCGCCCTTGAGCATCGAGTTGCACTGAACGCAAACCTAGTTCGCGCGTCGCACCTACAAAACTATCCTCAAACGAAATTTCGATATCAGCGTGGTGATCTTCGCCACGCAGTTGTTGGTTGTGGCCTTGACCAGAGTCAACTCCCTGACCGCGACCTTGAGCACGGCGCTGATGCGCGGCCTGTTTAAACAAGCCCGCCATAAAGTCTTGAAACTCGGCCTGATTGGGGCCGTCGCCTTGTGCCCCCGAAAATTCAAACCCTCGATCCCAGCCGGGTCCGGGGTTGGCACCGTTTGGCCCAGACACGCCGGCCGCTAGCCCGTCATAGGCGGCGCGCTTCTCGGCGTCACGCAGCACATCATTGGCTTCGTTGAGGTCACGCATACGCGCCTCGGCGTCAGCCTCTTTGCTGACATCCGGGTGATACTTGCGCGCGAGTTTGCGGTAGGCCTTGCGGATGTCATCCTGCGAAGCCTCGCGGGGCACTTCTAAAATCTTGTAGTAGTCTTTGAATTCCATATAGGGGCGGCACAAGGCTCGCCAAAAGGGTGGACACCCTTTCACAATGGGGCTAAAACCTTTAAAACTCAAGGGATATTATGCAAATTAACAATATTCCGTTTGGCACAACAGACTGGTCAAACGTTGAAGTCACTGAGCACCCTGGCACCACGGGCAAAGCCTTTTGGCGCACACGCCAATTTGGCACGATTCGGGTGCGAATGGTTGAGTACAGTGCGGGATACTTGGCAGACCATTGGTGCGAAAAAGGCCACATCTTGCTGTGCCTGAGCGGCACCTTGCATACCGAACTTAAAGACGGTAGGCATTTTGACTTGACGCCGGGCACCAGCTATCAAGTCGCGGATCATGCCGAACCACATCAATCATCCACCGCCACTGGGGCGACGCTTTTTATTGTTGATTGAGATACGCAAGCACCCACGCCTAGCGTGCTTGCTACGTCGTTTTAACCAGCTGCGCGTTGTTGCAATATCTCAACGGCCGGCAAGGTCTTGCCCTCTAAGAACTCTAGAAAAGCGCCGCCCCCGGTCGAGATATAGCCAACCTTATCCGTGATCCCAAACTTGGCAATCGCGGCTAACGTGTCACCACCCCCAGCAATCGAAAACCCTGCCGAATCAGCAATAGCGTGCGCCACCACTTCGGTGCCGTTGGCAAACGCGTCAAACTCGAACACACCCAAGGGGCCGTTCCAAACAATTGTGCCGGCTTGTTTTAAGATCGCCGCCAACTGCGCCGAGGTTTGCGGCCCAATATCAAAAATCAAATCATCAGCCAGTACATCCTTAGCTGACTTTGCTGTGGCCTTAGCCTGCGGCGAAAACTCTTTGGCACATGCCACGTCGGTGGGGATTGGCACAGCAGCACCACGTTCTTGCATTTTCTTCATCACGGCTCGGGCTTGATCTAGCTGATCAGGCTCAGCAAGCGACTTACCAATCGGCAAGCCAGCGGCCAACATAAAGGTGTTGGCAATACCGCCCCCCACAATCAACTGATCGACCTTATCTGCAAGTGACTGCAAAATCGATAACTTCGTTGAGACTTTAGACCCACCCACAATCGCAACCAACGGGCGCTTAGGGGCTAACAGGGCACGCCCGAGCGCTTCTAGTTCAGCCTGTAGCAACGGGCCTGCACACGCGATAGGCGCGAACTGTGCAATGCCGTACGTGGTGGCTTCAGCGCGATGCGCGGTGCCAAACGCATCGTTGACATACACGTCACATAACGCGGCCATTTTTTTAGACAACGCGGGGTCGTTCTTTTTTTCACCTTTGTTGACTCGGCAATTTTCAAGCAACACCACTTGCCCCGGGGCAACCGCGACACCGTCCACCCAATTCTGCACGAGGGTCACAGGCATCCCCATTAACTCAGTCAAGCGCTTAGCAATCGGCGCGAGTGAATCTTCAGGATTAAGCGTGCCCTCAGTCGGACGCCCCAGATGCGACGTCACCATCACAGCGGCACCGGCAGCTAGCGCCAGCCGAATCCCGGGCACGGACGCACGAATTCGAGTGTCTTCGGTAATGTTGCCCGCATCGTCAAACGGTACATTCAAGTCAGCGCGAATAAACACGCGCTTGCCAGCGAGCTTGCCGGCCTGAGCCAGTCCAGAGAGTGTTTGAACAGTCGTCATAAGACCCAACATAAAGAGAACAAAAAATATCAGCCACAAAACATGCAAAGCGTACTAGACAATATGCACTGGTTTCAGGTGACACCTAAGCAAAGAGGCCCCGAAGGGCCTCTTGTTCGTACGTGACAATTATTTTGCCGTCATCAACGCAATTGTAGTGTCGAGCATGCGGTTGCTAAAGCCCCACTCGTTGTCGTACCAAGACGAAACTTTAACCAATGAACCTGACACCTTGGTCAGCGTCGCGTCAAAGTTGCTTGAGGCTGGATTGTGATTGAAGTCAACCGAAACGAGCTGCTCGGTTTGATACGTCAAGATGCCTTTGAGCTTGCCCTCAGAAGCCGTCTTCAAAATCGCGTTGACTTCGTCGACTGTCGTGTCGCGCTTAGCGATAAACGACAAATCAACCAGCGACACATTGATCGTGGGTACACGAATCGCAAAACCATCAAGCTTACCGTTGAGCTCAGGCAACACCAAACCCACGGCAGCAGCAGCACCCGTTTTAGTCGGGATCATGCTCATGGTGGCCGAACGCGCACGGCGCAAATCTTCGTGATAAACGTCGGTCAACACCTGATCGTTGGTGTACGAGTGAATCGTAGTCATCAAACCGGTTACGACACCAAGGGCTTCGTGCAACGGCTGCACCAACGGGGCCAGGCAGTTCGTCGTGCAAGACGCATTCGAGATCACGGTGTCTGCGCTTTTGAGCACGCCATGATTGACGCCGTAAACAACCGTTGCATCAACGTCTTTACCACCAGGGGCAGAAATAATGACTTTTTTAGCGCCGCCTTTGATGTGCGCCGAGGCTTTTTCTTTAGTCGTAAAAAAGCCGGTGCACTCGAGCACGACGTCAACCTTGAGTTCGCCCCAGGGCAATTCAGCCGGATTGCGATTGGCTAAAACGCGAATTTTGTCGCCATTGACCACCATGAAATCACCTTCAACGCCGACCGTGCCGGGAAACTTGCCGTGGGCGGTGTCATATTGTGTGAGATGGGCGTTGGTCTTAGGATCACCCAAGTCATTAATGGCTACGATTTGAATATCGTGCTTTTTGCCGCCCTCGTAATGTGCACGCAAAATGTTACGGCCGATACGGCCATAGCCGTTAATAGCAACGCGAATCGTCATGATGTGTCGAGCTCCTGATTATTTGAAATTTACAAAAGATTTTTAACTGCTTGCGCAACTTTTTCTGCAGTCAAGCCAAAATGCTTAAACAACACCCCAGCGGGTGCTGATTCACCGTAGGTGTCAATGCCAATCACTGCACCGTCAAGCCCAACATACTTATGCCACAAGCCGGTGACGCCCGCCTCGACAGCGACGCGCGGCATCCCTTTGGGCAATACCGACGCACGCCACGCGGCGTCTTGCTGGTCAAACACATCGGTGCTTGGCATTGAAACCACGCGCACCGCAATGCCCTCGGCAGCCAACAGTTTTTGTGCATCGATCGCGATTGCAACTTCTGAGCCTGTGGCGATGATTGCAGCCTTGGCGTTGGACGCATCTTGCAACACGTAACCACCACGCGCCACGTGTTTTAGCGTTTCAGCGCTGCGCGCGACAAACGGCAAGTTTTGACGCGATAGCAACAGCGCAGTGGGGCCACCTGCATGAACATCCATCCCAATACTGCTCGGGCGACTCACAGCTGCCAACCAGGCCGCGGTGGTTTCGACGGTATCGCACGGGCGCCACACCGATAAGTTAGGAATCAAACGCAGGCTACTGGCATGTTCAACCGACTGATGGGTTGGACCATCTTCACCCAAGCCAATTGAGTCGTGCGTAAACACATGCACAACCCGCTGCTTCATCAAGGCCGCCATGCGCAGCGCGTTGCGTGAATAATCAGAGAACGTCAAAAACGTGCCGCCAAAGGGCAGATAGCCACCGTGCAAGGCCATACCATTCATGATGGCAGCCATACCAAACTCGCGTACGCCGTAATTAATGTGTCGGCCAAACTGAAGGCCTGCGACGCCTGCACGCACGGGTACCACACCCTTCCAGTCAGTAAAGTTCGAACCCGTCAGGTCGGCAGAACCACCCAGCATCTCGGGCAACAACTCAACCAAAGCAGTAATCGCTTGCTGAGAGGCTTTGCGCGAAGCGACCGTTTCTGCTTTGTCTTGCGTTGCGTTCAAAAGCGTTTGTGCGGCATTGGCGAAATCAGCAGGCAATTCACCGCGCATGCGGCGTGTAAATTCGCGCGCCTCAGCAGGAAACTGGGTCGAGTAAGCATCGAACTTTTTTTGCCAGGCAGCCTGCACCTGCGCACCGGCGACGCGCTGATCCCAACCTTGGTAGACGGCTTCAGGGATTTCGAAAGGCGCATGCGGCCAGTTAATCGCGGTGCGGGTACGAGCGATTTCTTCTGCGCCCAAAGGGGAACCGTGAACTTTGTCGGTGCCAGCCACAGTCGGTGCACCTTTACCAATCACTGTGCGACAAATAATTAAAGACGGGCGGGCCTGTGCTGCGCCGGTCAGGCGCGCCTGTTTGATGGCCTGATCCACCGCAGCAACATCATGGCCATTAGCCACGCGCAGGACGTTCCAGCCGTAGGCCTCAAAGCGTGTGGCCGTGTCATCGGCGAACCAGTTCTCAACTTGACCGTCGATCGAAATCCCGTTGTCGTCATACAAAACAATCAGTTTGCCCAAACGCAAGGTACCTGCCAACGAACACACTTCGTGCGAAATACCTTCCATCAGGCAGCCATCGCCGACAAACGCGTAGGTGTGATGATCAACAAGCTTATGTTCAGGGCGATTAAATTCAGCGGCCAACAATGCTTCGGCGAGCGCCATCCCGACAGCATTAGCCAACCCTTGACCCAAGGGGCCTGTGGTTGTCTCAATACCAGGAGTGATACCAACCTCGGGGTGACCCGGCGTCTTAGAGTGCAACTGGCGAAACTTGCGTAACTCGTCCATCGGCAGGTCGTAGCCGGTCAGGTGCAGCAAGGCGTAAATCAACATCGAGCCATGACCGTTTGACAACACAAACCGGTCGCGATTGGCCCAGGCCGGATCGGCTGGATTGTGACCCAAATGGCGTGTAAACAGCGCTTGCGCCATTTCAGCCATTCCCATGGGGGCACCCGGATGTCCAGAGTTCGCTTGCTGGACTGCGTCCATAGCAAGAGCTCGAATAGCATCGGCCAATTTAACGGGGACAGCAGTAGTTGAGTTCATGCGATGTGTCCCGCCCGAACAAGCACAGGAAAAATAGGTTACAAAACGTAGGAGTTTAGCACCCGTATAACCCCCCACACTCACTCTGAGCGACCCGATGGCTGACCCCCGCTTTTACTGCCCCAACCCGGTTTTCGCCGAGCAAGAACTCGAATTACCTGCGTCTGTCGCGCATCACGTGCGCGTTAGACGCTTGGCGCAGGGCGACAGGGTCGTGCTATTTGACGGTCGCGGGGGCGAGGTGGCTGGCACGCTGAGCTTTACGGGTAAGACGGCCTCTGTTTTGCTTGGTCGACACAACCCAAAAGAGGCAGAACTTAAAGGCGAAATCACTTTAATCCAGGCATTGCCCTCGGGCGACAAAATGGATTGGATTGTCGAAAAAGCCGTCGAACTGGGGGTGCATCGGATCATTCCTGTTGCGGCGCAACGTAGCGTGCTGAAACTTTCTGGACCTCGGCTTGAAAAGCGCCTAGAACACTGGCGCGGGATCATCACTTCGGCCTCCGAGCAATGCGGCCGCAACCGGTTGATGCAGCTGGAGGCCCCACAAACCATCGAGCATGCCATCGCAGCCACAGCAACCGAACAACGCTGGCTGTGCGACCCTGAAGCAGAGCACACGCTCGCCGAGCACCTTCAGACAAGTCGGCTACAACCAATTCAAGCCCTCAGTCTGTTGATCGGCCCGGAAGGAGGCTGGAGCCCCGAAGAGATCGCTGCCGCAGCGCGGCATAGCGTCATAAAGATAAAGTTTGGCTTAAGAGTGCTGCGCACCGAG
>JBAWWV010000103.1:0-12334 GCA_037146575.1 Alcaligenaceae bacterium
ACGCAATCAAATGCGGCTTGATCTGCCACAGTGCCCGCCCCTCTGCCATGATGTTTCCCCACGACGGTATCGAGGGGGGGACGCCCGCGCCAATAAACGACAGGCTTGCCTCAGCCAAAATCGCCAGGCCACAGATATAGGTCGTTTGCACCGTCAAGGCCGCAATCGTATTTGGGAAAATATGCTTCGCCACAATCCGCAGACGCCCAGCACCAGCGGCCACAGCCGCTTCAACGTAAGGTTGCTCGCGTAACGATAAGGTCAGGCTTCGCACCAAGCGCACCACCCTTGGAACTTCAGCGATCGTGACAGCCAAGATCACGTTTTGCAAAGAGGCTCGCGTTAAAGCAATTAAAGCGATCGCCAGCAAAATCGTCGGGATCGACATAAAGCCGTCCATGATGCGCATCACGACCGCATCAATCCATTTAACAAAGCCGGCTGCCAAGCCAATCACGGTACCAATCACCGCCGACAAGATCGCTACTGAAAACCCAACCGTCAACGACACCCGTGCGCCGTAGACCACCCGTGAATACACATCACGACCAAGCAAATCTGTACCAAACCAAAACTTTTCGCTTGGCACCCTGGTGCGATAGATCGGCGACAACGCCGTCGGATCGACAGTACCGAGCCAAGGCGCAAAAATTGCCATTAAAAATAAAAGGCTTAACAAAAAACCGCCCACAACAACCGTCGGGTGTCGCTTAAAAAATTGAAGGAACCTGGCCATCAGTACTTAATCCTTGGATCAAAGACACGGTACAAAAGATCGACCGTCAGGTTCACCAAGACATACATAAAACTAAACATCAGGATCACGCCTTGAATAATCGGATAATCGCGCCGCAAGATTGCATCAACAGTCAACCGGCCAACCCCAGGGATCGAGAAAACCGTTTCGGTCACGACCGCCCCACTAATCAATAGCGCGACCCCGCTACCCACCACCGTCACAATTGGGACCCCCACATTTTTTAGGGCGTGCCGAAACAAAATACCTTTGTTACTGACGCCTTTTGAGCGCGCGGTACGGATGTAATCTTGAGACAAAGTCTCGAGCAGCGTTGCCCGACTGATACGCGTGATCAGTGCCACGTACACACTTCCCAGTGCACAGGTCGGCAAAATGAGCGTTCGAATTGAGGCCCAGAAGCCTTGAGAAAAGGGCACATAGCCTTGCACCGGCAGCCAGCGCAGCTCTAAACCGAAGGCATAGGCCAACAGATACCCCACGACAAAAGAGGGGATAGAAAAACTCAACACGGCCATCATCATGATGCTGCGGTCATAAAACTTGTTATGCCGCCAAGCCGCCAAGGCGCCGAGCGGCACGGCCAGCGTCACCGACAAAATGAGCGTCATAATCATCAAACTGAAGGTCGGTGCAAGGCGTTGACCAATCATTTGACTGACTTGCAACCCCGTAAACAACGAAACGCCGAGGTCGCCATGCAGCACTTTCCAGAGCCAGTCACCAAACCGCACTAAAAAGGGCTGGTCTAGCCCCAGAGTCTGGCGAATGCGAAGAATATCGGCGGGAGTCGCGTCTTCGCCGGCTAACAAAACGGCGGGGTCGCCGGGAGTCAGGCTGAGCAGGCCAAAAACGAACAATGCCACAAACAGCATGACGGGCAGCGTCAAAAGCACACGCCTTAGGGTGTAGGCAAGCATTAAATACCTTTCAGACTGCTAATTTTTTAGTCTTGGCGATGTTATAGGGTCGCTAGCTTAGCGTCAATCTCAGGCACAATAGCTAGTATCGAAGCTGTCGTTTATTGTTTGAAGACCATGCAGACGTTAAGTATCCCAATTTTTCCGTTAGGGGCCACCTTGTTTCCGGATGGCATGATGGCGCTTAAAATCTTTGAAGTGCGCTATCTGGACATGACTAAAAAATGTCTGCGCGATAACGCGCCGTTTGGGATCATCACCCTCGACCAAGGGGCCGAAGTGCAGGTGGCTGGCAAGCAAATCGAATTCGCTGACATTGGCACCCTCGCCACGATCATTCATTTCGAGGCCGTGCAGCCCAGCTTGTTTATGGTTCGTTGCCAGGGAGGGCAGCGCTTTAAAATTCACCAAAAAGAACTTCAGGCAAACGGCCTGTGGCGCGCCGAGGTTGAGCTGATTGCTCCGGATGAGGTCGTGCCGATTCCTCCTGAGCTCTTACCCACTGCAGATGCATTGACTAAAATTATTCGTACGCTTGAAGACCAAGGGATCCCCCCAGACCAACGACCGATCATCCAGCCCTATCAGTTACAAGACTGTGCGTGGGTAGCTAACCGGTGCGCCGAGCTACTCGATTTACCTTCGCAACAAAAGCAACACCTTCTGACCATGGAAAACCCTAGGCTCAGGCTTGATCTGGTACAAGAACTTTTAGAAGACATGGGTATCTTCAAAGAGCCTGAATAAGTTCGCGTTCATCACAAAAAATGAGACAACACAAAATGACCACTTTTTCTCAGATCTTTGTCGCCGCCGTTCTGACTTGTTGCGCCTCGCTTTCAGTCGCGCAAACAGCGGCTAACTTTCCGAACCGCACGATCAAAATTCTGGTGCCGTTTGCGCCGGGCGGCTCAAGCGACCAGTTAGCACGCTTGGTGGCACAGCGCATGACCTCCGAGTGGGGGCAAACTGTGATTGTCGAGAACAAGCCTGGCGCAGGTGCAACGCTGGGGGCCGACCAAGTTGCCAAAGCACCACCTGATGGCTACACCCTGCTACTGGCTGCCACACACCACATCATTGCTCAAAATGTCTTTAAAAATCTGCCCTACGATATTGGCCGTGATCTTGCACCAGTCAGCGTCATTGCCATGATCCCCAACATGGTTGTGGTGAACGCAAAAGTTCCAGCTAATACCATTCAAGAATTTGTGGCTTTGGCCAAAGCGCAACCGGGCAAGCTGAACTATGGCTCTGCGGGCGCGGGCACGGCTCACCATCTCATCGGCGAAATGTTTAATCTGCAGGCACAAACAGATATCGTCCATGTCCCTTACAAAGGCAGTGCGCCCGCAATCTCTGATTTGGTGAGCGGCCAAACTCAATTAATGTTTGACACGATCACTGCTGGCTTGCCACAAGTCACTGGGGGCAAAACGCGTGCATTAGCCGTTACTACGGCCAAACGCTCGTCTGCCTTACCCGATGTGCCGACACTGAACGAAACTATTTTGCCGGGTTTCGACGTAGGCACCTGGTTTGGGCTCATGGCGCCTGCCAAAACTCCGAGCGATATTGTGAACAAGCTCAGTGCTGAGGTGACGAAAATCGTCAATATCCCAGAGGTGAGAAGTCAATTATTAGCAACGGGTGCCGAACCTATTGGCAATACTGCTGCAGAGATGTCGGCGCAAGTTAAAAAAGAACTCGACAGCTTTGCGGCGCTGCTTAAGCAGATTAAGTTGACGGTTGAGTAGTGCCAAAAATTAAACTTTATTTCAGGAAACAGCTATGGGGACTTTTAGAACATTTTTGTTCGCACCCGCCAATCACCCACGCCGCACCGAAAAAGCGTTTACGCTTGGTGCTGACGCCGTCATTCTTGACTTAGAAGACGCCTGTGCCGTCTCCGAAAAAGTCATTAGTCGTCCTCTGGCCGTGCAAGCCATGCAACGGCCACGAAACTGTCTGGGCTATATCCGTGTCAACCCGATGTCTACGATCTACGCTTATGGCGACTTAGTTGCAACGGTTCAGTCTGGGGTCGACGGCTTAATTTTGCCAAAAGTTGAAAATGCAAGTCAGGCTCAAACTGCTGACTGGCTCATGACCGAGCTTGAGCGCGAACGAGGCTTACCGCTAGGCGCGATCGACCTGATCCCAATTATTGAAACAGCCAAAGGTATCGCGAACTTAGGCGAAATCCTGTCAAACTGCTCGCGTATCAAACGCGTGGCGTTTGGCGCTGGCGACTTTACCTTGGATCTGAATTTGAAATGGTCGCGTGACGAGACTGAACTACTAGCCTACCGCAATCAGGTGGTCTTGATGTCGCGTGCACATGACAAAGAACCCCCAATTGATACGGTTTGGGTTGACTTGCAAGATGCTGAAGGTTTTGAAGCCTCAACCAACAAGATTCGCGACCTTGGTTTTCAGGGCAAGCTTTGTATTCACCCCGATCAAATTCCGGTCGTGAACAAAGCCTTCACGCCGACTGAGGCGCAAGTTGCACGCGCCACAAAAATTGTTGAGGCCTTTGCAGCAGCCGAAGCGGCTGGGTCATCCTCGATTCAGTTAGATGGGCAGTTTATTGACTACCCAATCGTATACGCCGCGCAGCGCATCGTTGCGATTAGTCAAAAACTCGCGGCTCTTTAAGCGCGCATGGCACAGTCTTGTGCCTGCCGCGCCTCAAACTGCGCGCAAGTCTCGTCGTACTTAAACCCTCGAATCCCTCCGCGCACAGTCCCTGACTCGCAGGCGCGATAGAGATCTCGCCAACACTCTGGCAACACGGCGCTATCTGGTGGTGCAATCCACAGCCTGAATAACAAACGCTTAAGCGCTGGATCTTCGTGATCTTGAAACTCAGTGCGTGAATGCAGTGTCACGTGGCTGTTAACGATTTGCACATCACCTGGTTCTAGCCACATTTCGTAAGCGATCTCAGGGCGACGTACCACCTGATCAAACTGTTCAAGCGCCGCAAAATGTTCAGCACTGATTTGCGGAGCACCCTCGATTTTTTGGGCACTGCGCACGCGGTTCCAGTTCCAGCGACCAAACCATTTGTCGCCTTGTTGCGAAAATACTGGCTGCATCACATAGGGGCCCTCGTCGGGTGCGCCTTCGCCTTGTCGACTAAACGCAATCGGTTCGTACAGCCACTTCAGTTGATCGGGATATTCTCGCGCCATCACATCGTGCCCAGCCATTGAACTACTAACAATGGTCTTGCCGCCCGACACCGCCTGATTAAAGCAACTCAAAAAAATGACATCAGAGGAGTCTGTATGAAAATCAAGCTCGGCGTTTGACGAATAGCCGCGGCCTGTTCCTGTGCGGTAAGTCATCCCAGCGTCTTTAACCGCTGAAATATAGTGCGTGTCTTTTCCTTGAGGACGAGGAACGCCGCTATAAAGACCCAAGCCCCACGTCAAGATTTCGAACTGTTTGGCCGTCAACGCTTGTCTTGGCAAGCCCTTAATCAAGGCAACGCCTAGCCCAGACTTGACCTCTTCAAGTGCGGCATTCAACGTCACTAAGGTCTTGCTTAACGCAAAATCGGTGCGCCGATAATCAAGCAACGATTTGTTGGGGTCTTCTACTTTCAATACTGCGGCAATCATCTCTTGACGAGTGGGTTCATCAATATTGAACACCCATCGCTGATCGCGCTCAAGGTCGGCAACACGCCAGTTTGAGGGATGCTTCAAAGAATTTAAGATCATATTATTGCCTCACAACACGTTATCAGATCAATGCCAACAACTCTTTTACTGCAAAATCGCCAGTACCCATTACGATTGCATCGACACGAGTTGCAACTTCACTACCGCAGACCTCAGTGATCAGTCCGCGCGCCTTGTCGCGAATTTTTTCAGAGCCGACGGGGCGCGTCCAACTGCCTAAAGGTGCATCGCAGCGTTGCGTCAATTCACGGCCATCGCGCAAGACAACCTTTAGCTCAACGTGCATCTGATCCAAACGACCTGAAATCGTCGTGTCACGCTTAAGGTTAATTTTTTCAAGCAAACTGACAACATCCGCAGAGAAGCGACGCTCTTGCGTAAAACTCTTGGGTTCGACCAGACCGTCAAGCAGTGCCACTGCAGTCGTATATTGCCAAGAAAACTTACCGTCTAAACCCGTTTCAGGTTTGGGACGATCAATGTAATGCATGATCGGTGTTTGTAATTCAATCCGCTCGACCTGCTCGCCCCAGTCAACCGCAGGATTGTTTGCGCGTAACTCTAGTGCTGCGGTAATCACAAAATGTGTCGCAAACTGCGACGGAAACAATTTCCAGGCAGGCCCTGGCTGCAACGCACGAGCAGTCTCAAGCGCTGCAGTCAGGTGGTGAGGTTCAAAGGTTGCGCCGAACAAAGCAGGCCCCCACCCTCTTGGGCTACCGATCGCATCCACATTCGCCGTAAACCCCTCTGCAGCTAACATTGCGGCCTCGACACCATTAGCCGCAGCGTCGCCACAATGCAATGCTTTGGTCATCGTGCCCACGTTGGCCAGCACAGCGCCACAGCGCGAGGCTGCCATGCTGACTGCTGCAACCGCTTGCTCGTGCGGCAAAGCCATCAAATCAGCACAAGCCAGTGCCGCAGCCAAAGGCCCCACCGCACCCGGCGGATGCATCGTCAACTTACTCGGTTCGATCTGACCCGAGGCAAGGCGCAACCGCCCCTGGGCTTCGACGCCTTTGGCTAAGGCGCGCAACAACGCCTTGCCCTGCACGCCATCACCGTTTGCCTCGCGCCACTGCGCGACCGCCAGTAACGCAGGCAGCAACGGCGACAGCGCATGGTTAGGCGGGTTCCACATCGGCTCAAAATCAAGCACATGCATTGATGCCCCGTTAATCCGCGCCGCTTGCACCGCGCCGGTCGAAAATCCTTTGCCAATTACGCGTGCGGGCCCTATGGGCACATCTCGTTGTGCGAGTTTGGCTAAGATGCTCGGGCCCGGTTCGTGGGCCCCCGCTATCGCGACAGCGAGCCCATCCAACAGCAACAAACGGCACTGACGTTCAAGCACAGGGTCATTGGCAGGCCAAGCGAGCAACAAATCTACAAAGCTGCGGGTCAATTCATTTGTCTGGGTTGTCGCGTTCACTTTAGGTGCATCTCGGTTGTTTTGCGCCTGCTCATTCTCTCGCAATTTTGGCTAACCGAAGCCGATCAAACTCCACTATTTGGAATCTCTTTCATTCAAGACATCAACAAAGGGTTATCCCTAATCGACTCACTCAGTCATTCACCACAAACTGTCTAACAAGATTTTATCAATGCGGTCACTCCGCAAAAAAAAGAATTGGAGACTGCATGACAGCTTTTACCGAGCAGGCACGGCGCCTGTGGGCGCACTGCCGCAAGCACGATCTGCTGCATCGCCCAATAGCGTTGATCTCTTCGTCCATCGCAGCGTCTGTTCTGGCGACAAGTGCTTTCGCCCAAACGGATGGCTCGTGGAAAGCCGTCGAGGATGCTGCAAAAAAAGAAGGCACCGTTAGCCTTTATCACAACCTGCGCCCTTCAGGGATCGAAAAGCTGTTGTCCGAGTTTCGCAAAACCTACCCTGGCATCAAAACTGAGCAAATGCGCTTGGGCAGCGCGCCATTGATTGAGCGCTTTGCCACCGAGTTCACCGCAGGCCGCAATCTTGCAGATGTGGTCATCACGTTTCCAGACGAAACCATGCTCAAAGGCGTGGATACCGGCGGCTGGGCCCTCGAATGGACGCCTCCAGAGCTTGGCGCCTTCAAACCTGAAATCAATCGCGGTAACAAGATGTTTGCCGTGCACACTTCGCGCAACGTGATTATCTGGAACAAACAGCGAGACAAGCCCGCAGACGCGCCGAAAGAATGGACGGATCTCTGGGATCCTAAATGGAAAGGTAAAGTCGCGATGGACCCGCCCTGGCGCTCGATCGCCGTGCAAGGCCTGATCGCGCACTGGAGCAACATTGGTCTGAGTGACTCTGCACAAAAACTCAAAGCGAACGACGTTCGTTTTTTTGAAGGCTCGGCTGGGGTGTTTCAGGCCGTACTGCGAGGCGATGCGCTGGTAGGAACGTTGGCAGACCTTCCTCTCGAGCCAGGTTTAGTCGATGGTGCACCGATCGGCTTTGTCTACCCAAAATCAGGCACTGCCATCAACGATGGCTATATCATGGTGCCCGCCAAAGCGCCGCATTTGAATGCAGGAAAACTGTTTGCCAACTGGATCATGTCAGCGCCTGGGCAGGCCGTTTTACAAGAAATTGGAGGCCTACCCGCAACACGTCCTGGCATCGCTCCACCAAAATTTGTCCCCGCAACGTCTTCGCTTTCAAATGTTGTCGACTCACTTGTCATTTCATCAACTGCGCAGCAAGCCCAGTCGATCAACACCTGGCGTGAAGTTTTTGGGATTCGCTAAACTTCGATGAACCGGTTGACCCAGAACAATACGAGTGCGCAACATCGTTTTAATTTCTTAACGCCCCTCTACGCTCTAGTCTTTACCTCAGTCGCTCTCATGGCGCTGGTGCCCGTCTTGGCACTGGTGCTGGGTAGCCTGCGCGATTCACCACCGGGGCAACCTGGCAACTGGACTCTCGAAAACTGGGCGAACCTGGCTTCGCCCGGCGTGATCGACACCCTGCTCACAACCATACAAGTTGCGTGTTTAACCACCTTCTTTTCAATGATTTTGGGTACCTTGTTGGCCCTGATCATTCATCGTACCGACTTCCGTTGGCCAAATGCGATGACCGGTTTACTCGGGTTGAGCTTTTATTTTCCATCCTTCATTTTAGGCATGGCTTGGATTGTGATTGGCTCGCCCGGCGGCCTGATTAATGACCTTGTGCGTGAACTATTTGATGCTGAGGCGAACCTCGACATCTATAGCGTCGGAGGCATTGTGTTGGTCATGGTGCTTCATCAGGTGCCCTTTGTATACCTCACCATGCGTGGCCCGGTATTAGGGATGGACCCAAGCTACGAAGAAGCTGCGCGCACGTCGGGCGCCTCAGCTTTTACGATGCTTAGGCGCGTCACCTTGCCCATGCTGTCCTACGCGCTCGCTTCGAGTACCTTACTTTGTCTGGTGATGTCGCTTGAGCAGTTTGGTATTCCAGTCTTGCTTGGCGTACCTGGGCGTGTCACCGTATTGGCCACGCAAATATATTTACTTTGCCGATTTCCGCCCACCGCTTACGGGCTCGCAGCAGCGATCGGCTTGACGCTAGCCGCCATCACAGCCCTCGCAATTTTGCTTCAACGCAGACTCGCGCGCGGCGGGCAAGCGGTTGCCACCACTGGCAAGGCGGGTCGCATCACACCGATTCGACTAGGGGCCTGGCGTTGGCCTGCCAACATTTTTTGTGGTGGGTATATTTTGATGGGCTTAATTTTGCCAACCATCATTTTGCTTTACACCTCTCTGATCAAATTTTTTACTGGCAATCCGCTGACGGCCGCCTACACGTTTCGTAACTACATCAGCATCTGGGAGTCAGAAGGTACACAGCTTGCCACCTTGAACACCCTACTCGTTTCGGGTGGTGGTGCTTTGGTGGGGGTGATGCTAGGTGCGGCGTGCAGTTACTTTACCGTGCGCCTCAAACCCACGGGGTATCGACTACTCGACATGCTGGTCATGCTGCCCTTTGGGGTGCCCGGAGTCGTTTTAGGCTTGGGCTTGCTTTGGGCTTACGCTTATTTACCTTTACCACTTTACGGCACGATGACCTTGATTGTGCTGGCCTACGTCACACGCTTTTTACCCTATGCCACCGAGACCGCAGGGGCTCGCTTTGTTCAGCTTGACCGAAGCCTTGAAGAGGCTGCCTGGACTGCCGGGGCCAGCCGACAAACAGGAGTCTGGCGTATCGTTCTACCTTTAAGCTTGCCCTCGCTGCAAAGCGGCTACTTTTTATTATTCATGGCCTTTTTCAGAGAAATCTCTGCCACCATTTTGATTTTTACCGCCTCCACCTCAGTGCTGTCTGTTTCGATTTGGTCTTACTTCGAGCAAGCGGATTGGGGAATGGCCAGTGCCCTATCAATTTTGGCCATGATTTTAATGATGGGAATCATGTCAACGCTGCTTTGGGCCATGCCCGGTGCGCGTCAGCGATAACACAATGAATATGAGACTAGGCTAATGGGCATCTCGGTCAGAGACCTTGTTAAAGTGTACGGGCAATCAACCGTCATCAAAGGCATCTCTTTTGATGTCGCCGACGGCGAGTTTGTCACGCTACTCGGCCCCAGCGGCTGTGGAAAAACAACCACCTTGCGATGCATTGCAGGCTTAGACACTATTGATGGCGGCGAAATTCGTATTAACGAACAGCTTGTGTCGAACACCGCGACGGGGGTATTCGTGCCCCCTCACGAGCGTAACTTAGGCATGGTGTTTCAATCTTACGCAGTTTGGCCACATCTGACCGTTGCGCAAAATGTCGCCTTTCCGCTGACCGTTAGGGGCGTGCGCGACACGTCTGAAACCGTCAAGTGGGCGCTCGATATCGTAGGTATGCATGAACTTGCCAACCGACGCCCCTCTGAGTTGTCTGGCGGTCAGCAACAACGTGTGGCGCTGGCCCGTGCCATCGCTGGCAAACCGCAGGTGCTGCTTTTTGATGAACCGCTCTCAAACCTTGACGCCCGACTGCGCGACCGCACCCGAGCCGAAATCAGTCGAATCCAGCGCGAACTCAAAGTGCCGGCCATTTACGTGACACATGATCAGACCGAAGCACTTTCGATGTCGGATCGAGTGATTGTCATGAGCGCTGGGTTAACCATCCAAGATGGTACGCCCAAGCAAATCTATCACGAGCCTGTGAATCGCTTTGTGGCAGATTTTATTGGCAACGCGAATTTCTTGCCGGTGCAACAACAGGGTTCGCAGTGGCTGTTACCGGATGGCACCGCTCTGTCAGTCTGCCCAGAGACTAGGCATCTGCAAGGCGATAAGATGACGGCGCTTGTGCGACCTGAGGCGATACAAGTCGAGCACGGTCTTGCTGAGCAGACCCAGCCAGATATCAATCGGATCACCGGAACGGTGCTTAGCAGTGTTTTTTTGGGTCAGCACATCGAACATTTAGTGAGCGTAGCAGGCCTTGAATTACGCGCCTTTTCGCGTACGCCCCTCGAAAGCGGCAGCAGGATTACAATTTCATTTCATGCCAACGATTGCCGTCTGTTAAGCGCATAACCTACGCAAGCCACTGATTACGAAAAATATGCGTATCGTTCATACCAACGCCTCGCTCAAAACACCTAAGCGTCGAACTCTATTGACGTATCGTACGGCGCTTAGGTCAAGCCAAGGCGCCGCTCAATACCGTCAGACAAAGGGCTGCACGACCTAATTCCAGCACCTACCAGTCAACATATCGCCACTTACTTAGAAATAACAGGATTTCAGTCATGAACCAGCCAATCGCCACTCAAACTGTGCTTGAGCAAATCGCCAACCGTATCGTGTCTTTTGATCTCAAGGCCATCACGCCGCAAGCCATCATGCTTTCGCGCACAGCGATTATCGACACGCTAGGCGTCACACTTGCTGGGGCGATTGAGCCCTGCACCACAAACTTGTTACGCACACCCGGTGTCGCCTCAGCGCCCGGTATCTGCACTATTTTTGGTACGGCGCAAAGAACCTCAGCGCTTGATGCCACCTTCATCAACGGCACTGCCTCGCACGCTTTAGACTACGATGACTTTAGCCAACCGATGGGTGGACATCAGTCTGCACCGTTAGTCGCTCCGCTTATGGCACTGGCCGAAGAACGCGGCGCGTCAGGCCTTGAACTACTGCAGTCGTATGTCGTGGGGATTGAAACTGAAATCCGCCTGGCACGCGCAGTCAACTTCTATCACTACGATAAAGGCTGGCACCCGACAGCCACGCTTGGTGTCTTTGGTGCAGCTGCAGCTGCAGGACATTTGCTCAAGCTTGACGCCAAAAAACAAGCGATCGCACTCGCCATTGCCGCCTCGTTTGCCTCGGGGATCAAGGCTAACTTTGGCACGATGGTCAAGCCCCTTCATGTTGGCCAGTGCGCGCGCAACGGTTTACTTGCTGTACTGATGGCCGATGCGGGCTACGATGCCAATCCTGAGGCGCTTGAGCACCATCAAGGCTTTTTCAATGCGTTTAACGGCAAAGGCAATTACGACGCAAGCTTGATTTTTGAAAACTGGGCTAACCCCTTAGAGGTCTTAAGCCCGAGCATGGGGCTCAAGCAGTTTGCCTGCTGCGGCAGCACTCATCCCGCGGTCACGATGGCGCTGCAACTGCGTCAACAAGAAACCTGCAGCCCACAAGATATTGAAAAGGTCGATATCCTGCCGCAGCGTCGTCGCCTGCCACACACCAACAACCCAGATCCTCAAACACCGCTTGCCGCCAAGTTCTCGGTGCAATATGCCGTTGCTCGTGCACTCGTCGATGGTGCCGTACGTCTTGACGACTTTGAGGGAGACGCGCACTTTGATAGCAAGGTACGTGCGATTATGGCAAAAACCACCGCGATGCCACACCCTGACATGCCCGACGACTCTCCTGATCAATTTGGCGCCGAAGTCATTGTTGCCTTGAAAGACGGGCGCACGATGTCACGTCGCATCAATAGC
>JBAWWV010000104.1:0-12324 GCA_037146575.1 Alcaligenaceae bacterium
ATTTATGGGTACGCACTCGGTCAAACCAAACGCCCGCTCCGGGATGATTTTTGTTTGGTGCAACATGTTGGTGCGTAAAAAGATGCATTTTGGGGCAATTTTATCCATTGTGGTGCAACACACTGTTTGCATTTGTAACGAAAGTTAACCGACCTTTCAAAATGAAACTACTCCTTATTAACCCTAATACCTCCGACTCCATGACTGTGGGGATCGCCCAAAGTGCTCAAGCGGTTGCCGCGACAGGCACGCAAATTATTGCGGTGCATCCCAGCTTTGGTCCGCTTTCTATTGAAGGACACTACGACGAAGCCTTTGCTGCCGCGGGTGTCGCCGAACAGGTGCGACTCGCGCAGCCACAAAGTCCAGATGCGATTGTGATTGCCTGCTTTGGCGACCCGGGGCTTGAAGCCGCCCGCGAAGCCACGCGCGCACCAGTATTGGGCATCGCTGAGGCAGCGTTTCATGCCGCAAGCATGCTGGCTACCGGCTTTTCAATTGTTACAACAATGACACGTACTTGCATTATTGCCGAGCGCTTGGTGCAACGTTACGGGTTTGAACATCAGTGTCGTGGGGTGCACGGCACCGATATTGCGGTGTTAGACCTAGAAGATGGTGGTGAGGCAATGACCCGCCAAATTGAAGAGGTAGCGCGCGCTGCCTTGGCGCGCGATCGCAGTGGCGCGATTGTGCTGGGCTGCGCCGGGATGTCCGCCCTGTGTCACACGCTCACCGCGCGCTTGGGGGTGCCTGTGATTGACGGCGTGGCAGTTGCCGTCAAATTTGCTGAGGCCTTGGCCGCTCTGGGTTTAGGGACAAGCAAAGTTGGGGATTACGCACAACCATTAACTAAAACCTACACAGGGTGGGCGGCTCCGCTGGGCTGGCCCGCTTGACCCGCACACAGTCTTTATGGGCGGTGCACCTGGTGGCCGTCTTGTTCGGCGCGACCGGTGTGTTGGGTGAATTGATTACGGCCGATCCTGCCTTTATTACTTGGGGCCGGGCGGCATTTGCTGTCGTATCGCTGACTGTCTTCGGGCGGCTGTTGCTTGTGCACCCACGCTCGAGCCTGCTAGGCCATGGGCGCTGGGTGGCTTTGCTTTGCTCTGGCGCAGTTCTGGCTTTGCACTGGGTGAGCTTTTTCGTCTCCGTCAAAATGGGTGGGATCGCCATCGCGACCTTGGGTTTTGCCAGTTTTCCCGCCTTTATTACGTTGATTGAATGGGGTCTGTTGCGCGAGTCGGTCACGCGGGCCGAGTGGGTCAGGTTATGGCTTGTGAGCCTGGGGTTGTTGCTGATCACCCCGTCGTTTGAACTTTCAAATTTAGGGACAGAGGGCCTATTGTGGGGCCTATTGTCAGGGGCAAGCTTTGGCGTGCTTGCGGTACTCAACCGGCGCTATTTGTCTGGGGTTAACGCCTTTGCCGTGGCAGGTCTGCAAAATACCGTGGTGTTTTTGGTTATGGCACCTTGGGTGGTGGGCTCGCTTGGTCAGATTAGTCTGAACAATTGGCTCTGGGTGGCAGCCTTGGGGGTACTTTGTACTGGCCTGGCGCAGCTTTTGTTTGTGTCGAGCTTGCGCCATTTGCCGGCTCGCAGTGCCGGGCTTGTCGTGGCCCTCGAGCCCATTTACGCAATTGGCTTTGCCTGGTGGTTTTTCAGTCAAGAGCCCTCTGCGAGGACGTTGCTAGGCGCAGCACTCATCATTTTGACAATACTCAGCGCCAGTCTGGCTCTGCAAAAGGCGCGTTAAACGTTATCATTCGGGGATGACCTCATCGACTTCACCTTCTAGCCCTCGCACGGCAGCCGAGTCAGGCTCGCACGCGCTGGGGCGCGATATCGCCCGTGCAACCCTGAGCTGCGTGGTGCCGGCGTTCAATGAACACGATAATTTAGGTCTGTTGCTGCCGCGTCTGCAGGCGGTGCTGGCTCAAACCGGGGCCAACTGGGAAGTCATTGTGGTCGATGATGGCAGTCGGGATGCCACGGTAAGCCTGATGGCCGCCTGGGTCTGCAACCCTGGTTTTCGCTTAGTGCAACTGTCACGTAACTTCGGTAAAGAGCCAGCCATCACGGCCGGCATCGAGGCCGCGACGGGTGACGTGGTGATGATCTTGGATGCAGATCTACAGCATCCGCCAGAGTTGCTGCCCGCCATGCTGGCGCGCTGGCAGGCCGGCGTGGATATGGTCTATGCGGTCAGAGACACTCGTGCTGACGAAAGTGCAGGTAAGCGCTGGGGCACTAAATTGTTTTACTCTTTGCTGGCGGGTTCGCGAGGCGTTCAGGTGCCACCCGATGCCGGTGATTTTCGTTTAATGGATCGTGCCGTCGTCGACGCGCTGTGCCAGCTTCCCGAGCGCAATCGTTTTATGAAGGGTCTTTACGCTTGGGTAGGTTTTGATTCCGAGCCAATCATCTACACGCCTGCCGAACGCGAACATGGCCAAACTCACTACAGCACGTTCAAGTTATTGACCCTCGCGCTTGCAGGCCTGACCTCCTTCACCACCTGGCCGTTACGCGCCGTGAGCCTGTTTGGTTTTCTGGTTTCGATGTGCTCGTTCGTGTATGGGCTTTATATTATTTGCGAATATTTTCTGTTCTCAAATCCGGTCAGTGGTTGGCCCACCATCGTAACGATCTTATTGTTTTTTTCTGGCATCACTCTGATTTCAATCGGCATTGTCGGCGAGTACATTGCAAGAATTTTTGAAGAAGTCAAAGGGCGGCCGCTTTATATTGTGCGTAGCTCAAGCGGGCGTCGTTTTCGTGAGTAATGCGGCGCAGCAGGGCACGACCCCTGCGCTGACTCCCATTGTTTTTTGTGCTGACGATTTTGGACTCGAAGCCGGAGTCGATCAGGCAATTGTTGCGCTTGCCCGGCGTGGGCGCATCAGCGCGACGGGTTGCCTAGTGCAAGCACCCAACTTCGCGCAAGCTGCGCCGGCGCTCAAGGGCTTGCCGATCGATCTCGGGCTGCATTTCAACCTGACCGAGCCTCTTGGCCAAACTGGCCTGCGTCTGCCGCTCGGTCAGTTATTGTGGCGCACCTACGCTCGGCTGATTTCTAAACAGGCAGTCGCCGAGCAGATCGAGACTCAGCTTGATTTGTTTGAAAAACACGTTGGCCAGACGCCAGATTTCATCGACGGGCATTTGCATGTGCATCAGTTTCCGGTTGTGCGTGAACTTTTAGTGCAGGCGGTGCAACGGCGTTATGGCAATCAATTGCCTTGGATTCGCGATACGCGCGCGGCCCTGCTGTCTGAGGATTTGCCTCTGATGCAACGCTTAAAAGCGCGGCTGATTGGGGTGTTGGGTGCGTCAGCCTTGGTGCATCTGGCGCAACAGGCAGGTATGCAATGCAACCAAGGCTTCGCCGGGGCCTATGATTTTGATCGCCCGCACCCTGCGTACGAAAGTATGCTGAGCGCCTGGCTCGAACAAGCCTCTTCGCACATGTTGTTTATGGTGCATCCGGCCACCTATTCCTCTTCTGTCTTAGCGTTTGGTTCTGATCGCGTAGAAGAGTATCGAGTACTGTCGGGTGACGCTTTCGCTGCAAGTTTGCAGCAGCGCGGCCTGCAGATTACTCGTCTGTCAACGCTTTTAACTCAGCACGGCCATAAAACTTAACGCCTAAGGCAATGCGCTCGCGACCTTGCGAACGGCGATGCCGATTGGTGTCGCGCAGCGAATAGACGCAGCCGCAATATTCTTGCTGATAAAACTCTTCGCGCTTGCTGATCTCTATCATGCGAGCCGAGCCGCCGTGTTTGCGCCAGTTATAGGTCCAGTACAGCAACTGCTCGTAACGGGCGGCTGCGCGTTCACCGCTTGCGTTGATCTGATTCATGTCTTTCCAACGCGAGATCCCCAGCGAGCTGGTGATGGTGTCGTAGCCATGCTCGTAGGCATACAGAGCGGTACGCTCAAAGCGCATATCAAAACACTGTGTGCAGCGTTCGCCGCGCTCGGGCTCGTTTTCAAGCCCTTTAATCCGTTCAAACCAATTGTCGACGTCGTAGTCAGCATCAATCATGCGGATGCCGTGTTTTTCGGCAAACCTGATGTTTTCATTCTTTCGGATTTCGTATTCTTTAACGGGATGAATGTTGGGATTATAAAAAAAGATATCGTACTGAATCCCGGCAGCCAGCATGGCTTCCATGACTTCGCCCGAGCAGGGCGCACAGCAAGAGTGCAGTAGCACCTTGGTTTTGCCTTCGGGCAATGAAAAGCTAGGGCGTAGAGCGTCGGGCACGATCCAATCCAATTTTTTAAAAATGTCTAGAGGCGACACTTGAACGTTAAGAAAAGGTGTCCAGTGGTGACGCCCCGAATATCACGAGTGTGTAGGGGTGACGCACATTCTGGTCAATAATTGACAAGTTTAACAAGAAGTGCGACCGATCTCTTACTTTGACGCAGACGGGAAGATGCTTGCTTTGCAGAGGGTGAGAGGCCTCGCAGTTAGAGTCTGGCTTCCCGCGGCTTACTGTGATCCAGTGGTCTGGGATGCCTCGCCTAAAACCACCTTCCACAACTCTTGCACGGCGAGACGCTCTGCAGGCAGCTCGTCATGCGCGACGCGCGCTTTGTCTGCGCCTTGCAAACGCACTTCGTGCTGACGCCGTCGCAAGTTGCGGTAGGCGTCGCTGGCGCGCTGCGCTAACGCAATGGGGATGAGTCCAGCATTGCCAGCAAGCTGTAACAACGCAATATTGCCTAAATTCTTGAGCAGCTCTGGATGTTGGCCCGCATGCACCAGAATCAAATACTGCGTGACAAACTCTAGATCCACCATGCCACCGTGGTCGTGCTTCAGATCAAACAGGGCAGTGGTGTTTGGATGGCCTGCTGTCATTTTGTCGCGCATCGAGCGCACTTGTTGTGCAAAAGGAGTGGGTGCCCGCGGACGTTTTAAAATTTCGTGTCGGATTTGCTCAAAGCTCACGCCGACGCGCTGATTGCCTGCAGAAAAGCGCGCGCGAGTCAGCGCCTGATGCTCCCATGGCCAGGCGTGACTTTGCTGGTATTGTTTGAAAGATTCGAGCGAGGTGGCCAGCAGGCCCGAATCGCCATCGGGCCGCAGGCGCAGGTCGATGTCGTAGAGCCGGCCTGAAGACGTCATGGTCGATAGCCACGAGGTCAGTCGTCGCGCAAGTTTCGCATAAAGCTCTGGCGCATCGTCGCGGGGGTCATCGTATAAATAGACAAGATCCAGATCAGAAGAATAGCCAAGCTCTTTGCCGCCTAAGCGTCCGTAAGCAATGATTGCGAATTGTGGCTCAACCTCGCAGCCAGCGGCATCAGGCAGACACACCTGCGGCCAGACTCTCACCAAGGCCTCTTGTAAAAGAGTGTCAGCCAAGGCCGACAATTGATCGGCTAAACGCTCAACCGTTAGGATCCCTTGAAGATCTTGCGCTAACAGTTGGAAGCTGACCTGTCGTTGAGTATCGCGCATCAGGTTCATTTGTTGTTCGATATCAAACGAGCCGTCGGGCAAAAGACATGCATCAAGGTCTTCGTGCATCGCGGCTGCCACGCGAGCTATATCCAACGGCTCCATTAAGGTGGACCAGGCGATCAGGCTATCGAGTACCAACGGATGTTGAATGACGTATTGCGCGGCCCACGGGCTTGCCGTCATCATGCGAGCGATACGCGCCATTGTTTCTGGATATTCGGCAAGTAACGCTAGATAAGCGCCGCGCTGCGCGACCGTTTCAATTAAATCCAAAAGTCTCAAGGCCGCCGTCAACGGCTGCGTGGTGTGTTGGGCTGCGATCAACGCCAGGGGCAGTAACGTGTCGATACGGTTACGACTCGAGGTCGATAAAGCCCGAATTCGATGACCCTCCAAAAACGTATCGACCCGCGACGCCAAGGCCGCAGAGTGCTCGCCAAACGCAAGTATGCTGGCTTCAAGCGATAGAGTTGGTGCCGATTTTTCTTGTAGTTCGCGTTCGGCCTCATTGTAGCCATCACCTAAGCCGGCAATCCGAAACGAATCGCGAAAGGTTTCGGCAACAAAGAGACGGTGTTTGGCCAAGGTCTGTTCAAACTCTGACAGTGATAAACGCATAGCTCTCGCGAGTTCGCCCAGACGCTCGCGCTGCGCGGGCAGTTGATGTGTCTGCTCGTCTTCGGCGTACTGCAACGCATGTTCGGTACGTCGCATAAAATGATAGGCTTGCGCTAATTGTTCGGCGGTTGCGTTTGGTATCAGTGCCGCGCGGGTTTGCGCCTCAAGCGCGGGCAATAATCCTCGCTGCTGCAAGGCGGGCATGCGTCCGCCTTTGATCAGTTGCACTAATTGCACAACAAACTCAATTTCTCTAATTCCACCTTCGCCCAGCTTGATGTTAAGTTGTGTCTCTAAGCCTGGGCGAGTTAGAGATTTTCGCTGTAAATCTAAGCGGATGCGCTCACGAAGGGTACGCAGTGCAGCCAAGGTACTAAAGTCAAAGTATTTTCGATATACAAAGGGTTGGCGTAGGCTTTCAAACTGCCGCTCTTGAGTGGTTGAGTCACTGTCATCAAACGCGCGAGCGGGTATCACTCGTGCCTTGAGCCAAGCATAACGCTCCCATTCGCGACCCTGTGTAAACAAATACTGTTCAAACGCGTCCAGGCTCCAGGCCAGCGGACCCGCATCGCCATCTGGGCGCAGGCGCAAATCGGTTCTAAAGACCTGCCCGTTGGCGTCAAGCTCTGAGAGCACGGGCATCATGCGTCTTGTCAGACGACCATAAAACTCGTGATAGCTCAATGGCCTGGGGCCCTCGGTTTCGCCTTCCTCGTTGTAAAGCATAACCAAGTCAATGTCTGACGAAACGTTTAGTTCGGCGCCCCCGAGTTTCCCCATGCCAATGATCAACATTTCTTGTGGGAGGCCAGTCAGTGCGTCTTTGGGTCGACCATGTAGGGCAATCATGTCGTGCATGATCGTTCGATAGGCCTGTTCGATGCAACGATCTGCCAGGGTGGTCATGGTACCAACCACCTCATCGAGTGTGGCGAGCCCTGCAAGATCCCGGACCATGAGTAAAAAAAAGGTTCGCTTACGCAAGGCACGAAGTACTTGACGACACGCGCTGAGTTCAAGAACGGCGTGACCAACAGGCGCGCCGGCCAGTTCAGCAAACCAGTCATGCAGGCGTCCGGTGGTGATCGGTCGCGCGTACTCTTGTTCTAGCCAGCGCGAAAACGCTGGATCGCTTTGCGTCAGACGACGTAACGATCCAGACCAGGCGAGGGCAGAAGAAAAATCAGATTCAGACATACTTTGAGGGCTAGGACGCCGCCTCATCACGGGAAGAGGGCGGCTTGGGCGACAAGCTTGCACAATACCCTATAGAATAGGTCTTCACAAAATCCTTTTAATTCGTCTGCTTTGCGACCCGTCAAATATTTATTGCGCCTTGCGCTTTTGAGTCTGCTGCTGCTTTATTTTGCAGCCGCTGCGACGATGTTGACGGTGCGTTATTGGGTGTTGCCGCGTATTAACGATTGGCGCCCGCTCATCGAGCAGCAGATTTCCACTGCCTTGGGCACTAAAGTGTCAATCGCAAATATTTCGGCAGATTGGTCCGGGCTCAATCCAACCCTTGCAGTGCGCGACCTTGCTGTCAACGATGTCAATGGCGACGTGTTGATACAAATGCCTGAGGCGTTTGCCCTAGTGTCCTGGCGCAGTCTCTTGGATCTCGAACTGCGTCTCAGTCGCTTAGAAGTTAAAGGCATCGATTTGTCAGCGACGCGTCATGGCGACGGAAGCGTGTCTATTGCAGGTCAACGCCTTGAGCCCCATACCAACGAGCAACTTAAGCTAGACCGTGACACCTTGGCTGTGCGCTGGCTCTGGGATCAGGGTGAAATCGTCATTCGCGAGGCGAGCTTTCGCTGGCTTGACCAGTTGCGCGAGGCGCCTGAATTAAACCTGTCCCAAATCGATGTGCGCTTGAGCAATAGCTTGTTTCGTCACGAGCTACGGTTGACCGCAGCGTTGCCCGAGTCGGTGGGTAAGCGTATTGAGTTCGTCATGCGAACTGAAAACATTCTGAGTCAAATCGCGCCTGGATCGACGCGCGAAGCTGAAATTTTTATTGAGCTTCAAGACGTGCATCTTGCAGGCTTAGCGCCCTGGGTCGATATGCCAGCGGTCTCCGGAAACATCGCTGCGCGTGCCTGGATCGATGTGCAGAACGGGCTCCTGGGCCAAACAACACTTGAGGTTTCAGCAAAAAAAATCGCCGCGCCTCTAGTCCTGAATGGCCAACCTGCACTTTTTGCACAGACCGGCCAACTCAGGTTGACGGGTTGGCTCGCCGACTTGTTACCTGAAGGGCACTGGCCTGTCTTGGCACGCAGTCTTGGTCAGCAAGGCCTCACACTAAGTGCGACGGCCTCTGAACTGAAGCTTGAGAGTGCCCTGTTTGAGCCGCCTACGCTTGAACTTGGCGAGGTCACGGCGCGTGCAAAAGTGTCTAAAAATGCGACGGACATGCTCGTCATAAATTCGGCACAAGTTGACCTGAAGTCGGGCGAGCTTGCTGCACAGTTACAGGGGGCGTGGGTGTCGGCAGGAGCGAACCGAGCTGGGCAAGTGGATATGACGGGGTTGATCGCTAAAGCGCCTGCTAACAAACTTCATCAGTATGTGACTACGTTTGCGCCCCCTGAGGCGCGTCAGTTTTTGCGTTCTGCTATCACGCAAGGGCAACTCACTCAAACGGCTGTGACGCTCAAAGGTAACCTTGACCATTTTCCTTTTAATCAAGGGGGCGTGTCAGGTGTGTTCCGGGTTGAGGGTCAGTACAGTGGGCTGAATGTTGATTACGATCCGATTCGCTCAGGGCAGCCTCACTGGCCTGCACTGACGCAGGCTCAGGGCACGGTTCTACTAGACAAATTGTCTTTGAGTCTGAGTGCGTCTCGCGCACTAATGCTTGATCCCAATGGCGATCGTGTGCAGGTGAGTCAACTTGCGCTCAAGGTTCCTGACTTTGAACTGCAGCCTGAACTTTCGCTGGATGGGGTGCTGGATGGTCAAGCGAAAGCCTTCCTGTCCGTCTTGCGCGCAGCGCCGTTGCCCAGCGCGCTCAAACCCACCCTCGAGCGCCTTGAGGTTGATGGTTTGTTAACAGTGCCTTTGTCGCTCAAGATTAAGCTAGGCAGCGATCAGATTCCACAGGTCAAAGGTCGAGTCAACCTTGCGGATAGCACAATTAGAGTTGGGGCCGATTTTCCTGCCCTTGAGAGGGCTCGAGGAGTGCTCGAGTTTTCTGAGCAGTCCGTACGCACCGATAACTTGAGTGTTCAGTTTTTAGGCGGCGAATCGTTGCTGCGCGGTGCCTGGGGCGAAAGCGCCCAAAGCGTGCAAGCAGAGGGCTCGATCACGGTCGCAGCACTGAAAGAGTTAGCGGGCGCTAAAGCGTTATTGCCGTTCACTGGGCAGGCTCGCTATCAGGCGCGACTCGCACCGACAAAAGACCGGGGTTACGAGGCCGTAGTGAGTTCAACACTTGAAGGTCTGGCAGTGAACCTGCCCGCGCCCTTGGGCAAGGCGCCTCAAACACGCGCGTCAGCGACGGTTCGCTGGACAGCGACGCCGGTTAAAAACGATTTTCGCGAGACCTTGTCGGTGAGTGTGACCAACCTGCTCAGTGGCCGCTTTGAACGGCCTGCCGGTGCCCGGCCTTCTCCCTATTTTTCGCGTGCTGCGATTGCGATGGGCGAGACTCTGCAACTACCTTCTAGTGGCTTGGCACTTGATCTTAAGCTCGACCGCGTCGACTTTAGCGATTGGAGCAATTTGTTTGAGCAAGTGACTCAAGAACCTAAACGTGCGTCAAAAGCAGAGTTCAGAGTGTTTCCGAGTTTGGCGACGGCACGGCTGCGTTCGCCGCACTTTATTTTGTCTGATCTAACGTTCACGGATCTGGACCTTACAGCAACACAAGACGGCTCTAATCAGTGGGCTGCTCGGATCATGTCAAAAGAAACCGAAGGAAGCGCCGCCTGGCATGCCGCGGCTGGTGCGCTCGACGGACGTATTCAGGCAAGGTTTTCAAAGCTGACTCTTGGGGCACCCGATAATGGGCAAACCGAAGCGTTGAAGATCGATGTGATTGAAACACAGCGCTGGTCTGATATTCCGGCAATCGATCTCACCATTGACGACTTCACGTTGTACGGCAGCCAATTAGGTAGGTTACGCCTCATTGGCTCTAATCAACAACGCACTGAACTCTGGAACATCGAAAAACTCGCTATTCAGAGTGCGGCTGCTACGACCACTGCAACCGGCCAATGGCGCCTAAAGGGACCCACGCGTGGCGTACGGCTAAACGCAGATATCGTTATTAGTGACTTTGGCCAATTCTCAACACAAATGGGACATCCCGAGCGAGTCAAGGGTGGCAGTGGCACGATTCAAGCGCAAATCGATTGGGTGAATTTCCCGTGGGTGTATAGCTATCAGGGCTTGAATGGTTCTGCCAAAGTCGACTTTAAAAACGGTGTGTTCGAGCATGTGAACTCACGCAGCGCTCGACTCTTAGAGCTCTTGTCGCTTCAGTCCCTGCAAAGGATCTTGAGCTTCAATTTTAGGCCTGGCAATGAATTTAAAGACGGTTTTCCCTGGAGTGCGTTGGCCGGAAGTTTTGTGTTCACCAAGGGCGTAGTCGACACCAAGGATTTGACCATTAGTAGTCCGATTGCAAGTATTTTATTAGTGGGCAAATCGGATCTGGACAAAAAGCTGTGGGATATGGAGGCCGACGTCAGGCCGCAGTTCGATATGAGCGGTGCGGCACTCGCGACCGCCTTTGTGGTTAACCCTATCGCAGGTTTAAGTGCCTTAGTTACGCAGTTTTTGTTGCGTAATCCAATTGAGAAGGCAATGACTGTTAAATACTCTGTCACTGGCCCTTGGGATGATCCCAAACTTGAACTACGCGGAGCACCCGAACCAGCGTCAACGCCTAAGCGCGCCTCCCCTAGTCCGGCAAATTAGCAGCGTGAATAGCGCTTGCCTGCCATAGCTAACACTTCCCTCGCTTTGACAAACTAGCAGTGCTTCGCTGGCTTAGCGCTTCATTAACTCAAAAAACTCATTGTTGTTCTTGGTTGAACGCATTTTATCCAAGATGAATTCCATCGATTCGACGTCATCCATGTCGTGAATAAATTTACGTAGCACCCAGACTTTTTGCAACAAATCGGGCTTGATCAGTAGCTCTTCGCGACGGGTGCCAGACTTGTTCAAATTGATGGCCGGGTAGACGCGCTTTTCAGCCAAACGACGCTCAAGGTGAATTTCCGAGTTACCGGTACCTTTGAACTCTTCGTAAATGACTTCGTCCATGCGGCTGCCAGTTTCAATCAAGGCGGTGCCAATGATGGTCAGTGAACCACCTTCTTCAAGGTTACGTGCGGCACCAAAAAAGCGCTTAGGCCGTTGCAGTGCGTTGGCGTCGACGCCACCAGTTAGCACCTTGCCCGAGGCCGGCACTACCGTGTTGTAAGCGCGCGCTAGGCGAGTAATCGAGTCCAACAAAATCACAACGTCTTTTTTCATTTCGACTAGGCGCTTAGCCCGTTCGATGACCATCTCAGCAACTTGAACGTGACGGGTCGCGGGCTCGTCAAAGGTCGATGCCACAACTTCACCGCGCACGGTACGTTGCATCTCGGTGACTTCTTCTGGTCGCTCGTCGATCAGCATGACGATCATGACCGCATCAGGGAAGTTGTCAGTGATGGCGTGAGCGATATGCTGCATCATCACTGTTTTACCCGACTTCGGGCTTGCAACGATTAGGCCGCGCTGTCCCTTACCAATTGGTGCAAAGATATCAAGAATACGACCGGTCAGGTTTTCTTCACTTTTGATATCACGCTCGAGGGGCATGACTTTATCGGGATGCAGCGGAGTCAGGTTCTCAAACATGATGCGGTGTTTGATTGCCTCAGGCGCATAGCCATTGACCTTGTCGACTTTCACCAACGCAAAATAGCGCTCGCCATCTTTAGGGGTGCGAACCTCGCCCTCAATCGAATCGCCAGTGTACAAATTAAAGCGACGAATTTGTGAGGGCGAAATATAAATATCGTCGGTACTGGCCAGATACGAGGTGTCGGGCGAGCGTAAAAAGCCAAACCCATCGGGTAAGACCTCTAGTACGCCATCGCCAAAAATTTGTTCGCCTTGTTTAGCCCGCTTTTTCATGATGGCAAACATCAACTCTTGTTTGCGTAAGCGACTAGCGTTTTCGATTTCGAGGCCTGCGGCCATTTCGA
>JBAWWV010000105.1:0-12322 GCA_037146575.1 Alcaligenaceae bacterium
GTTGTCTTGTTCGATCAATTCATGAGCCTGATGGCCAGCAACAAATAAAGAGTCACCATGCCCAAGCGTACCGACCTAAAAACTATTCTGATTATTGGCGCTGGCCCCATTGTGATTGGGCAAGCATGCGAGTTTGATTACTCAGGCGCGCAGGCCTGCAAGGCCCTCAAAGCAGAGGGCTATCGCACTGTACTGGTCAACAGCAACCCAGCCACGATCATGACCGACCCAGAAACGGCCGATGTCACCTACATCGAGCCAATCACCTGGCAAGTTGTCGAAAAAATCATCGAGAAAGAACGCCCCGATGCCGTACTGCCCACCATGGGTGGTCAAACGGCCTTGAATTGCGCGCTCGATCTCGACAAGCATGGTGTACTTAAAAAATATAACGTTGAGTTGATTGGTGCCAACGCGCACGCGATCGAAAAAGCAGAAGACCGTCAAAAGTTTAAAGTCGCCATGACCGCGATTGGTCTTGAATCTGCCAAGTCAGGCGTTGCGCACTCGCTCGAAGAGGCCTGGGAAGTTCAGCGTCGTATCGGCATTGAAATCGGTACCTCAGGGTTTCCGGCAGTGATTCGCCCAAGCTTCACGCTTGGTGGCAGCGGCGGCGGTATCGCGTATAACGCTGAAGAGTTCGAAACCATTTGCCGTCGTGGCCTTGAGGCTTCGCCCACCAGCGAGCTCTTAATCGAAGAGTCGTTGCTTGGCTGGAAAGAATTTGAAATGGAAGTCGTGCGCGACAGCGCCGACAACTGCATCATCGTTTGTTCGATCGAAAACTTAGATCCAATGGGCGTGCATACCGGTGACTCGATCACCGTCGCACCGGCGCAAACGCTGACTGATAAAGAATATCAAATCATGCGTAACGCCTCAATCGCCGTCTTGCGCGAAATTGGCGTTGATACGGGTGGTTCAAACGTACAGTTCGCCGTCAATCCGCTCAATGGTCGGATGATCGTCATTGAGATGAATCCGCGTGTGTCGCGCTCGTCAGCCTTGGCGTCAAAAGCCACTGGTTTTCCGATTGCCAAGGTTGCAGCCCGTTTGGCCGTGGGCTACACCTTAGACGAACTTAAAAACGAAATCACAGGTGGTGCAACACCGGCTTCGTTTGAACCTACCATCGACTATGTCGTCACCAAGGTGCCACGCTTTGCTTTCGAAAAATTTCCGACAGCGGATGCGCGCCTAACTACGCAAATGAAGTCGGTCGGCGAAGTCATGGCCATTGGCCGCACCTTTCAAGAATCCTTCCAAAAGGCCCTGCGCGGCCTAGAGGTTGGTGTCGATGGCCTCAATCAAAAAACCACTGATCGTGAAAAGATCCAAGTCGAACTTGGTGAGCCAGGCCCCGAGCGGATTTGGTATGTGGGCGATGCCTTTGCACAAGGCTTCACCATGGATGAAGTGCATCAACTCACCAAGATTGATCCTTGGTTTTTGGCGCAGATTAAAGAAATTGTCGATATTGAATTGGCACTTGAGCAACGTACCATTGCAGATCTTGATTACGAAACACTGTGGCAACTAAAACGCCGTGGCTTCTCTGATCGCCGCTTAGCCTTTTTGTTGGATACTGTTGAAGCCGAGGTGCGTAAACTGCGCCATCAATTAAATGTGCGCCCTGTGTTTAAGCGGGTGGATACCTGCGCAGCAGAGTTTGCCACCAATACGGCGTATTTATATTCAACCTACGAGCAAGAGTGCGAAGCCAAACCCACCGATCGTAAAAAGATCATTGTGCTGGGTGGTGGCCCCAATCGTATCGGCCAGGGCATTGAGTTTGACTATTGCTGCGTGCACGCCGCGTTGGCGTTAAGCGAAGATGGTTTCGAAACCATCATGATCAATTGCAACCCTGAAACGGTTTCAACCGACTACGACACGTCGGATCGTTTGTATTTTGAACCGGTCACGCTCGAAGATGTGCTTGAGATCGTGCATATTGAAAAGCCCGTAGGTATGATCGTGCAGTATGGTGGTCAAACGCCCTTAAAGCTTGCACGTGCGCTCGAAGCTAACGGTGTGCCGATTATTGGTACCAGCCCCGAGTCAATCGATGTGGCTGAAGACCGCGAGCGCTTTCAAAAGTTATTAACCAAGCTCAATCTGCGCCAACCGCCTAACCGCACTGCGCGTACTGAAAGCGAAGCCTTGGCCCATGCTCAAGAAATCGGCTATCCGCTGGTAGTGCGCCCAAGCTACGTGCTGGGTGGCCGCGCCATGGAAATCGTGCATGAACAAGGTGACCTCGAACGCTACATGCGCGAGGCCGTGAAGGTTAGCAATGATTCGCCAGTGTTGCTTGATCGCTTTTTGAATGATGCGATTGAGATTGATGTCGATTGCCTGTGCGACGGTCAAGAGGTGTTTATTGGCGGCGTGATGGAACACATCGAGCAAGCGGGCGTGCATTCAGGCGACTCGGCTTGCAGCTTGCCACCGTTTTCGCTGTCAAACGAAATGACAACTGAAATCAAACGTCAAACCGCCTTGATGGCACGGGCACTAAATGTGTCGGGTTTGATGAACGTACAGTTTGCCGTGCAAAAAGGTGATGTCTACGTGCTTGAAGTGAACCCGCGTGCTTCGCGTACGGTTCCCTTTGTGTCTAAAGCAACGGGCTTGCAATTAGCAAAGATTGCGGCGCGTGTGATGGCTGGCCAAACCTTAGCCGCGCAAGGAGTGACCAAAGAGGTCGTGCCGCATTACTTCTCGGTTAAAGAAGCGGTGTTTCCGTTTGTGAAGTTTCCGGGCGTAGACACGATTCTTGGCCCCGAGATGAAATCGACGGGTGAAGTCATGGGTGTAGGCGTGACTTTTGGCGAAGCGTTTGTGAAATCACAAATGGCGGCAAGTGTGAACTTGCCTGAATCGGGTACGGTATTTATTAGTGTCAAAAATCAAGATAAACCTAAGGCGGTTGAAGTCGCCCGCGGTTTGCATGGCTTGGGTTTCAAAGTGGTGGCAACGCGCGGTACCGCCGCCGCGATCAAAGTGGCCGGCATCCCTGTCACGATTGTGAACAAGGTGGCAGAGGGGCGCCCGCATATTGTCGACATGCTTAAAAATGGCGAAGTCGCGCTGGTGATTAATTCGGTCGAAGAGCGCCGTAACGCCATCACCGATTCGCGTGCGATTCGCACGCAAGCGTTGGCAGCCAGGGTCACCTACTACACCACGATCGCTGGTGCACGCGCTGCAGTTGAAGGCATGCAGTATCTGCGCGAAGGGCTTGGGATTAAGGTGTATTCGTTGCAAGAGCTGCATAAGTCACTCGCGATATGACACCAACTCCACTCCCTTACGCTGGCCTGCGAGTTTTAGACATTAGTCAGGGCATCGCCGGCCCCTATTGCGCCCACATACTCTGGCAGCAAGGAGCGCACGTGTTAAAGGTCGAGCCACCAGCGGGTGACTGGATTCGCTTTATCGGTGTCGCCAAGGGTGAGTTAAGCGCATTGGCGATTCAGTTTAATGCGGGTAAGCAAGCCTTGGCGTTAGATGCGCGCACCGAGGCAGGTAAGAAAGTGTTGTTCGATCTCGCACTGCGAGCCGATGTCATTGTGCAAAATTTTCGCCCAGGAGTTGCCGATCGTTTAGGCGTCGGGTACACCACGCTTTCAAAGATCAAACCTGAGCTGGTCTATGTGTCGGTTAGTGGCTATGGGCAAACCGGCCCGTATGCTGATTCGCCCGCAACGGATTCGGTGATGCAGGCGGACAGTGGTTTGATGTTTTCAAATCAGGATGAGCACGGCACGCCTCGGCGTGTTGGGTTGTTGGCCGCCGATGTGATGACAGGCTTGTACGCCTCGCAAGGCGCTGCCACCGCGCTGTATCAGCGTTTGGCGCATAAGTTGGGCACGCACGTACAAGTCAGTTTGTTTGAAGCCTGTGCGGCTTTTCAAGGGGCTTGCTTTATCGAGCAAGCCATTGCAGGCAAGCGACCCTTTGGCGCCGTTAGTGCACCTAATGCAGTATTTGCAACCTCAGACGGAATAATCTCGGTGGTCACGGTAAACACCGAACATTTTCATCGAGTGTGCAGGGCGCTTAGCCGCGAAGAGTGGATCACGGATCCGCGCTATCTTGAAAACGCGATTCGTTTTGATAATCGTGCAATATTGCACGCCGACATGGCGCAAATCCTCAAGCAAAACACCACTGCGCATTGGGTAGCTTTGTTGCAAAAAAATGATGTGCTTCATGCACAAGTGCGCAATTACACTGAAGTGCTTGAGCACCCTCAAGCCGTGCATTTGAACTTGGCGCAACAACTCGAGCAGGCCGGTGTCGGCAAACTGCCCTACATTGGTTTGCCTTCGCATCCGCTACATCGCCCAGTGACTAGTGCTCCGCGTATCGGAGAAAACTCAATTCAGGCGTTGACCGAGGCTGGCTTGAGTGCCGACGCGATTCAGCAGTTACTTGATTCCGGTGTTGTGACTCAGGCGCCGGCACTGGGTTAATGTTTGACTCTTTGTCGATGACTCAAAGAATACATGAGTCAATGCTGTGATGGCGCAATCTTTTAAATTTCGCGAACCATCGTGCGACTGTAATCCATTTTCAAAACGCCTTAAATTTGAAGTCAAAACTATGAATCATTTGAAAAGTATGGCCTCTTTGTCGAGCATAAAGTTAGTGTTGCAGTTGTGCTGCGTCGCCAGCATCGTCGGTGCGCCAGTCGCTTTCGCGCAAGCGAATACCTATCCAAACAAAGCCATTCGTATGGTCGTGCCATACCCACCTGGTGGCCCAACGGATTTGACTGCTCGCGTGGTGGCGGCAGAAATGAGCAAAACTCTCGGTCAGTCGATCATCGTCGATAACAAGCCAGGTGCCAGCGGCATGATCGGCGCTGAAGTGGTGGCGCGTGCAGAGCCCGATGGTTACACCTTTTTAGCCAATGCGTCGTTGCATGTGATCAATCCGCATTTGTATCCAGACATGCGCTTTGATGCGCTAAAAGATTTTGTGCCGATCACGCAATTGGCTGCGGTGCCTTTGGTGTTGGTTGTGCCTAACAGCTTGCCTGTGCAGTCAATTAAAGATTTAGTTGAGTACGGTAAAAAAAATCCAGGCAAACTCAATTTTGCCTCGTCTGGTAGTGCTTCGGCACAACATCTGGCGGGCGAATCATTTAAGGTCGCGGCTGGTATCGAAATGCAGCACATCCCGTATAAAGGCAGTTCACCCGCTTTGGCTGATTTGGTAGGAGGGCAAGTGCAGTTGATGTTTGATTCAATGCCTTCGGCTATGCCGTTCATCAAGGCAGGTAAGTTACGCGCGATCGCAGTCACAACGCTTAAGCGGGCGCAAGCGCTGCCTGAGCTGCCTACGATTGCCGAATCGGGGTACGCCGGCTTTGATGTGGCAACGTGGTACGGCTTCTGGGCGCCAAAAGGTACACCAGCAGCCATTGTTAATCAGTTGTCTCAAGCCGCTAGCCAAGCGTTAAAGTTGCAATCGGTGCAAGACCAGTATGCAGGCATGGGCGCCGAGCCCGTCGGTTCAACCCCGGCCGAGTTTGCCAAATACAACGAAACCGAACTTGCCAAGTGGGAAAAAATCGTACGCGCCTCGGGTGCAAAGGCCAATTAAGTGGCGGTCTTTATTACCGGTGCCAGCAGCGGCTTGGGTGCGGCACTCGCCAAGCAGTTTGCGCTGCAAGGTCACACGCTTGGCTTGTTGGCGCGTCGGCGCGATCGTTTGCATGAACTCGCTGCGAGTTTGCCAGGTCGCCACTACCTGTATGTGGTCGATGTGCAAGATCGCGATGAACTTCACGCTGCTGCACATAACTTTATCGAACAAGTGGGTGAGGTGGATGTGGTGATCGCCTGTGCGGGCATCAGCGCAGGCACGCTAACTGAAGAAGCCGATGATTTCGGTGTATTCAAAGCGATCTTTGAAACTAACGTGATGGCCACTGTATCGACGTTTGAGCCCTTTGTGCCGCAAATGATCAAGCGTCAAGGCGGCACGCTTGTGGGTATTGCGAGCGTCGCAGGTGTAAGAGGATTGCCGGGTGCTGGGGCCTACAGTGCGTCAAAGTCGGCAGTGACAACTTATTGCGAAAGCCTGCGCTTAGAGCTCAAGCCCCACAACGTGGGCGTCGTGACGATTGCGCCTGGTTTTATTCGCACAGAGATGACCGAAAAAAATCCTTACCATATGCCGTTTTTGATGGATGCTGAAGTGTTTGCAGTGAAAGCGCTCGCGGCGATTCAGCAAAAAAAATCTTATGTGGTGATCCCGTGGCAGATGGGCGTGGTGGGCAAGCTGATGCGCCTGCTGCCTAATTGGCTTTACGACAGGTTGGCCGTAAATGGGCCTCGCAAACCTAGGCAAGCAGGCTGAGGATCATCGGTCTGTTTGCTAGATGAGTCGTTTAACGACATTGGCAATAATAAAGGTCAATAAGGCGAAAGCGCTAAAAATGAGTGTGATGACGAACATCGTTGTTTTTGCTCTTTCTGCGTCACTGAACCGGTATGTGATGTATCTCAACATAGAAATCCTTCTTGTAAAATTTAAATAACAAAATGTAAAGCGGAAGAAAATATAGCGGTCAAGACGCTGACAATGAACGAACCAATCAGTGTTTTATAGTGACGCATCCAATTTTTAAGAGAGTATTGGGATGTGAGATATTCAGTATTGAAATTGCTCCGCCAGCCGCTAAGCCCAGTGCAAGAAACATCGCTAGGCTAAGCACAAAAAGTGATGAGCCGTTGTAAGAGAAAGCCGCAAGGTTTTCACGAGACGCGTTGAGGTATTCAAATAATGCGGAGGCCCCCATGGCGATGGCTGCCCAGCACAACTGCCCATCTTTGACCAAAGCAATGAATCTAACTTCTACCCCAGGGGGTAGTGGCAGTATTTTAAACGGTAAGATACCGAGTAGGGGTAAGAAAAATGGTAACAAGATGTTAACGACTAACCACCCAACATGCTCGAATGTCATGACAAACCTTAAACAAAATTTTCATTCAGCCAAGGTTTTTATCATGCGCTCAATTGCAATTCAAAGGGTGCGAGATAAGATTGTCTCGCTCTTTCAGTCGCCACTAAGCGAGGACGTTACTCCGATCGAGTCAATCAAATACTGGTGTTGAGCGCAGCAAGGTCAAGACGACGTAATGTCATCACTTGCGCCACGTTCTAGGTGACGCACATCACCCCAGTTGATGAGTTTCCAACCGTCTTTTGAAACGCTTAAGCGATTCAGGCTAGCGTTCAGCAACGGCGCCTCGCGCGGTACGCGCAGGCTGACTTGGGTGGCGTGGCGCCAAATGATATCCATTGCGCCACCGTGACTGACTACCATCACACGTTGACCAAGATGTTTTGCTGCGATGTCATCAATCGCTTGCACGACGCGTTGATGAAAAAATCCTAACGATTCACCGCCGGGCAGTTCAGCATCGGGATCGCGGCTGCGCCAAACTTTTGCGGCCTCAGGCGCGTGTTGATCCATCTCGCCATAGATCAACCCTTGCAAGACACCGAAGTGGCGCTCGCGTACACCGGGTTCGACATTGAGGGGTAGGCCAAGGGCGTCAGCCAAAATGCTAGCGGTATGGTGCGCGCGCTTGAGGTCGCTGGTATAGATGGCATCAACGCCATCACCCGTTGCCTTGAGCGTTTCAAGATGCTTACCCAGCGCCCGGGCTTGCTCGATGCCTTTTTCGTTTAACGGGATATCTTCCCAGCCTTGCACACGGCGTACGACATTCCATGGCGTTTCGCCGTGTCTCACTACCCAAATTTCGGTCATGCTATGTATCCAAATTGTAGAAGTTCACGCCATTCACGGATAACGTGTTGGCGACAGAGGCGCTGCGAGTCGCAACGACAAATTCAATCCGCTTGTTCTGGGATGATGATCTTAGTGATGAACAACGCTCGGGACCACGGTGGCAGGGGGCGTATTGCGACTGCGCCCGCAACGCACCAAGCCATCAATCATCACCATGCCAATGCCCGGTAGGTCGCCAAGCTTGACACTGTCTAGCAGATCGCGCCCCGCAGTGTGTTGCGCGCGATCCATAAAGACCAAATCGGCTGCACGCCCCGGCTCAATCAGGCCACAGTTCAAGTCACGCATGCGTGCGGTGTTGCCGGTAGCAAAACAGAATACCAATTCTGGGGGGATGTTGCCTAGACTAGAAAGCAAGGCGATCATGCGCAAGATACCTAGAGGTTGCACGCCCGAGCCTGCGGGCCCGTCGGTACCCAGGATGACTCGATGGGGGCACTTCAGTTGCATGGCCGCTTGGGCTGCAGCGATCGCGATTTTTTCGTTCCCGTTGTGCACGATCTCAATGCCGCGTGAGGATTTTTCGCACAGCTCACAGACGTGGGCTTCAGACAACGACGTGTGACCGCCGTTGATGTGACCGATGATATCGGCATCGGCCTCAAGTACGACATCTTTATCGATCAGGCCAGAGCCCGGGATCGAGGGGCCGCCAGTATGAATGGTGCTTTGAATTCCGTATTTGCGTGCCCACGCCACCATCTTTTTGGCTTCTTCACCCGCTTTGACTGAACCTAAGCCTACTTCACCCAACAGTTTGACGCCCGCCTCGGCTAACTCTTTAAAGTCTTGTTCGACCATGCCTTGTTCGATGACCGGCGCGCCGGCCAAGACTTTGACGCCACCCGGGCGAAAGTTATCAAACGCGCGCTGAGCGGTGATCGCCAAGGCCTTGAGTCCGACGATATCCTTAGGCCGGCCAGGCAAATGCACCTCACCTGCCGAAATCATTGTTGTGACACCACCGTTGAGGGTCGACTCGATCCAGCCGATTTGATTTTGGCGCGGGGTCCAATCGCCAAACACAGGATGTACATGGCTATCAATCAAGCCAGGCGTGACGCACGTGTTGTGCGCGTCGATGATTGTTTTAGCGTGTGCAATATCACAGTCTTTTTCTTTGCCAACGGCAACGATCAGTCCATCGTTGATCACAATCGTATCCGCAGACAGAATCGGCTGGTCTAGATCGCCTGATAAAAGCAAGCCGATGTTTTTGATGACGACTTTGCCTGATTTTTCATTTGCAACGACTTCTGCCATGTTGGTCTCCTGACCGCTTCGATTAATTTGTTATTTAGCTTCGTATGTTTGCGACCATGCCGACCAAAGTTACAGCACGACTGTTCGTTGTACTGCATCCACCACAAACTCTTCCCATTGCTTAAAGGTCGAGGGCGCCTCTAGATTTTCGCCTAAAAAGGCAGACAACGTGAAACGATTTGATTGGTAAAAATAACCCAAAGCAGCAATCATCATGTACAGATCGCGTGACGACAGGTCTTTTCGAAATACGCCTTGTTCGACACCGCAGACCAAGACTTGATCTACCACCCCAATGGCGGGTGATGAATATTCGCGGGCTTTGCTCGACTTGGCGATATGCTTACCGCCGTGCAGATTTTCGCTATTCAACAAGGTGACAAATTCTGGATTTTTTTTGTAGTACTGCAAAATGAATTGCACGACTTGCTTCAGCGCCACGAGTGGTTGGGCGGTGTCAAGCTTTAGTGCCGCTTCGGCATCGTTAAAGCGTCGATAGATCTCTTCAAGGGCGGCCACAAACAAGCCCTCTTTATTGCCGAAGTAGTAATAAATCATACGGTCATGCGAGTTGGCCGCTTTGGATATTTGGTCGATGCTGCCACCATCTAGGCCATGCTTGGCAAAGATTTTGATCGCGGCGCGCAAGATGTTCTCGCGCGTGGTCTCAGACGAACGCTCTCGCACCCCGGTTTTGCGGGGCGCTTTGAGAGGGGCTGAGGGGCGGGTGGTCATTGCTCGACAAAAGCCCGTTCGATCACATAATCGCCCGGTTTGGTGGTATTGCCTTCATTAAAGCCACGCTGCTCAAGCATGGTTTTCAGATCGCGCAACAGGCCAGGACTGCCGCAAATCATAATGCGATCTTGCGTGCGGTCGAGTGCTGGGACACCCAAGTCTTTAAAGAGTTTTTCGTTTTCGATTAGGGTCGTGATGCGCCCCATTTGTTTGTATTGCTCGCGCGTGACGGTGGGGTAATAGCGCAATTGTTTGCTTACCATCTCGCCTAAAAACTCGTGTTTGGGTAGTTCTTGGGTTAGGTAGTCGTGATAAGCGAGTTCGGCGACATCGCGCACCGAATGAACCAAAATCACCTCTTCAAATTTCTCGTAGGTTTCCGGATCGCGGATGACGCTCAAAAACGGCGCTAGGCCTGTGCCGGACGAGAACATATATAAACGTTTGGCAGGTAATAAATAATCGATCAGCAGCGTGCCGGTTGGTTTGCGCCCCACCACGATTGAATCACCTACCTTGATGTGTTGCAGCTTTGAAGTGAGCGGGCCGTCTTCGACTTTGATGCTTAGAAACTCGAGGTGCTCTTCGTAATTGGCGCTGACGATGCTGTAGGCACGTAGCAAGGGTTTGTCGTTGACGCGCAGCCCAATCATCGTAAAGTGACCGTTACTAAAACGCAAAGAGGGGTCGCGGGTGGTGGTGAAGCTAAACAGGCGGTCAGTCCAGTGGTGTACAGATAAAACGGTTTCTTCGTTGAAGGCGCTCATGGTCGGCTTAGGTATCAAAATCTTTTTAAGTCAGGGGCAGGCCCAATAAATACATTGCGAGCTTGCGAGGGATGCATTAAATTAAACAGCAAATGTAGTGAATGCAACACTAAATTGTAGCAAATGCTACATTTATGTTAACCCCTGTGGTGTAATTTAGGCAACGACTAAAAGGCAATAAGCTTTTAACCCCCCACATGACTGAACACACGAAAACCGACGGACTTTCAGCCCAGGCGCCCACCGTGGCGGCCGAGGCTCTTGAAAGCGCTCCCGTCACTCAAGCGCGCCCAGCAGGCGCCGCGAAAATTGAGTGTAATGCCTGTCCGGTCTTGTGCCAGATCAGTGCGGGGCGCAGCGGGGCCTGTGACCGCTACGCCAACCAAGAGGGTGTGCTCATTCGGGTGGATCCAGTGTTAGTGCTGAACCGTGCTTTGAAAACTGCCGAGGCTGCATTAGTGCCCTTTGCGCCTGGCGCCTCTGAGTGCGTCTGGGCCGGTGATCTGGTGCACGCCAACGATATTTTCATCACGGGTGTTGGCTCGTCAACCACTTACCCAGATTACAAGCCGGCGCCGTTTATTGTGGGCTCGCAAATTGATGGTGTCGATATGGTGACCGTTGTCACTGAAGGCATCTTTAGCTACTGCAGTTTAAAAGTCAAAATTGATACCGACCGTTATCTGGGGCCTGAGCAGGCCAATGTGCTGTGCCGCGGCGAGGTTGTGGGGCACGTGACCACAGCCGAGTACGGTTCGCAAATGCTCTCTTTGGGGGGCGTGCACCATCTAACGGGGGGCAGCAAAAAAGAAGGGCGCGTCACCATGGAAATGATGCAAACGCTCGGTAATAAAGAAGCGGCCGAGTTGAGCATCGAGGGCGGGGCAAATTTAGTGATTCAGGCGGGGCGTGCGCCTATTGTCAATGGTGTCGTCGAGCAACGCATGCGTGTCGGTTGCGGTTCGGCCGCAATTGGTATCTTTGCACAACAATTTTTTGAGTTGGCCGACGAGGTCGTGGTGGTCGATGATCACATCACGGGTATCTTGACCGAGCACCAGGCAGGGGGTTGTTTGAATATGCGCCTGTCGGGGATTTCGATTCGAGGGCGCCGGTCAACCCCCGGACGCTATTTTCAAGTGGCGAATCCCGGCACCGGTTGGGGTGGCACCGACATTTCAGATCCGTTGGCTATCATTGAAAAGTGGGATCCAAAACGTGCTTGGCCCGGTTTACGTTTACTGATGACCTCAACCACTGGTGAGCATGCTGCCTGGTTCGTGCTCGACGAGGATTTGGTTCCCAAACAACAAGAGATTCCGGCCGCGGTGCAGACAGTGATTGACCGTATCGGTGAGAACTGTGAACCCTCAATGACCACGGTGCTGTTCTTGGGTGGGGCCGGTGGTAGTCTGCGTGCCGGCGTCACAGACAACCCAGTGTTGCTCACGCGTGCGATTAAACAAGCCTTGGTGAACGTCACCTGCGGCGGCGCACCCGCCTATGTTTGGCCCGGGGGCGGAATTACTGTGATGGTTGATGTGCTGCGCATGCCAGATCACAGCTTCGGGACGGTACCCACCCCAGCGATCGTCGCACCTTTCGAGTTCAGTATGCGCGCAGAGGATTTTAAAAAACTGGGCGGTCATATGGCGTATGTGCGACCGCTTGACGAAGTGCTGCGCAATGGCGCCTGGCACGCCGATGGTGCGCCGAC
>JBAWWV010000106.1:0-12315 GCA_037146575.1 Alcaligenaceae bacterium
CACCAAGGCAACGTGCTGCACTAAGTCGAGCAAACCCATACTATCTGCTTCAGCCTTGCGCTTAAGCCACCCTACTAGCTCTAACACGTTCTGCCAACGATTTTGAGCGGGCTTTTCGTCGAGCGTGTCATAGAGATAGCGCTCGTACTGTATAGCACCCAGCAAATCATCAAGAATCACACCGGCGGGCTCGGCGGCTTTTACCGGCTGCCCCGCTGGCGTGTGTCCGGCTCGGTGCTGAATCCTGACGATAAATTCACCGAAATGACGTAGAGGTTCAAGCTGGCGCGCATTTAAGCGAGGCTCAAGGCCCATCTCAAAGACAGCTTCAAACAATGAAATTTGGCGCTCACCTGCATATTGGCCAAGTGTTTGCAGCGTTGCCTGACCGATCCCTCGCTTAGGCGTCGTTGCTGCGCGAATAAAGGCGGGGTCATCTTCTTCGTTAGCAATCAAGCGCAAGTAAGCCAAAATATCTCGTATTTCAGCCTTGTCAAAAAAACTTTGCCCGCCCGAAATCGAGTACGGGATATGTAAATTGCGCATCGCTTGCTCAACAATTCTGGCTTGATGATTACCGCGATACAAAATCGCAAAATCCTTCCACGAAGCTTGTTTTTCAAAGCGGGCTGCCGAAATTTTCATCGCAACGTTTTCAGCTTCAGCCTCATCGTTGGGCATGGCTGTCACACTAATCGCATCGCCTGTCCCATGCTCTGACCATAATTTTTTTTCAAACAGTTTGGGGTTTTTGGCAATCACGCGGTTCGCAGCGCCCAAAATACTTTGACTTGAGCGATAGTTTTGCTCAAGTTTCACCAAACGAATTTGAGGATAATCAGTTGTGAGCTTCGCAAGGTTTTCAATGGTTGCGCCACGCCACGCATAAATCGCCTGGTCATCATCACCCACGGCCGTGAACATGGCGCGAGGGCCCGTCAACCATTGAACCAAACGATACTGACAGACGTTTGTATCTTGATACTCGTCAACCAGCAAGTAGCGTACGCGTTTTTGCCATTTCTCTCGAACCTCGGCTTCACGTTCAAAAATTTGCGCGGGTAACGCAATCAAATCGTCGAAGTCTACGGCCTGATAAGCAGCGAGCGTCGCGTTGTAACTACGATAGACCCGTGCGGCCTCGACTTCGCTGGCGGTGGCTGCCATGACAGCCGCTGCATCTGGGTCAATCAAGCCATTCTTCCAAAGCGAAATCGTTTGCTGTACAGAGCGCAAGCGTGCGCGATCCGTCGTCGCCAAGAGATCTTGCACGATCGCCATAGCGTCATCTGAATCAAAGATAGAGAACTGTGGTTTAAGACCGGCGTACTGCGCCTCTTCGCGCAAAATGCGTACGCCAAGCGAATGAAAGGTACTAATTGTGAGCCCCTTCGCCAGCGCGGGGTCTACTAGGCGCTTGACGCGATCATCCATCTCACGTGCAGCTTTATTCGTGAAGGTCAGGGCCACAACATTACGCGCCTTGTAATCACAGTCGCGCAGCAGATAGGCGATCTTTTGTGTAATGACACGCGTTTTCCCTGAGCCAGCACCTGCCAAGACTAGGCAAGGCCCGTCGAGATATAACACCGCTTCGCGCTGTGTTGGGTTCAAGCCATTTGTTGCAAAGGTTGACATAGTGCCGGATCAGATTTCGAGTGGATCCACCTCAAGCTGCCACCGCACGCGACGTGCATCAGGCTGCTCAGGTAGTAATTTAAGCCAATGCCGCAACAACGATTGCAACGCGGGGCGATTGGTAGATTCAAGTAGTAACTGCGCACGGCACATGTTGTCGACACGTACGATTCGCAACGGTACTGGGTCGTATAACGTCAGTACCGCTTCAGTCTGGTAGTGCGCGGATAACTCGCTTGCTAGCTCACGAGCGTTACGTAAAAAATCAAGCGCAGCCGCCAGTTCACGCGCCTCGGCGCTCAGCAGGGCTTGATACGAAAAGGGGGGTAAGGCAGCGGCCTGACGCTCTTGCAGCGAGTGTCGTGCAAAGCCAGCGTAATCGTGCTTCACCAACGCCTGATAAACCGCCTGCTCTGGATAACCCGTTTGTACAATGACCTCACCGTGCCCGCTATGGCGCCCGGCCCGTCCGGCAACCTGCATTAACTGCGCGAACAAACGCTCTGGTGCACGAAAGTCTTGCGAAAACAACATCGCATCAGCGTTCAGCACGCCGACTAAGCCAAGATTCGCAAAGTCATGGCCCTTGGCCACCATCTGCGTCCCCACTAAAATATCGACTTCTCCTGCATGCACGCTCGCGAAGAGCGCTTGGGCCGAGCCTTTTTTACGAGTGCTGTCAGCATCGATTCGCACCACCCGTGCCTCAGGAAACAGTTCGGCGAGATGTTCTTCAACCCGTTGCGTGCCGCGACCCATCGGCTGCAAGTCTTGGTCACCACAATCTGGGCAAGCCTTGGGTACATTTTGTGCCAAGCCGCAATGGTGACAGTGCAACTGTGCGCGTTTCGCCGTCAGTCGGTGTAGCACCGTAAAAGTTGTACAGCGCGTGCACTGACTTACCCAGCCACACGAATTGCAATGTAGCGCAGGTGCGTAGCCCCTTCGGTTTAAAAATATCAATACCTGCTCGTGGTTTGCCAGCCTCACGCGCATTGCGTCTAAAAGATGGGGAGACAAACCGTGATCCATCTGTAGGCGGCGCGTATCAACCAAGCGCACCGAGGGGAGTGTCACCGCGCGCGCGCGCGCAGGCAGGTCGAGCCTTTGATAGATTGATTTTTCAGCGTTAGCCCAACTCTCGAGTGAGGGGGTCGCAGAACCCAGCACTACAGGGATACCTAGGTCATGTGCCCGCCAGACCGCTAGGTCTCGTGCCGAGTAGCGCAACCCGTCTTGCTGCTTATATGAGGGATCATGCTCTTCATCAACGACGATCAACCCTAGATCATCAAGCGGGGCAAAAATAGCGAGTCGGGTGCCCAGCACAATGCGGGCTTCACCACTTTGCACGCGCAACCAAGCGCGTAAGCGCTCGCCATCTGAGAGCCCACTGTGCATAACCGCCACCCCATTGACACCCGCTACAGGTTCAAGCCGCGCCCGTAATGATTGCTCAAATTGTGGGGTGAGATTAATCTCGGGCACCAACATCAGCACACGTCTGCCGCGCGCTAAGGTCTGTGCTGCCGCATGCAGATATACCTCTGTTTTGCCGCTTCCGGTCACACCGTACAGCAAAAAAGTTTTGAAGCCTTTTGCAGCAACGAGCGCCGTGACGGCTTGCTCTTGCTGGCTATTCAATTGTGGTGCGGACGATGGTTGGGCTGCCTCTTGCTTCACCACGCGGCGCGTGGCAAGGCGGGCGACCGGACCAGCGCCCGAGCGCTTGCCCTGATACGAAGACACGCTACGCAGGGGCATCGGCAGGGCCGGCAAAATCACCTCACCTAATGGCCGTTGATAATACTCAGCCGCAAACGTCGCGAAATGCAACCAACTTGAACTGAGAGGCGCGATATCTTTCAAAACCGCCAGCACCTCTTTCACTTTGCTTGGTTCGCACCCAGGTACCTCAGGCAAGCAGACGACCACTCCAATCATGTTCCGGCGCCCAAAGCCGACAATCACTCGATCCCCCACGTCAATTGGCTCTGTAGACCGGTAATCATATAAATCGGCCAAAGGAACGTCTAACGCAACCCGAACCCACTGCGTCGTGACGCTCGCTTGGACGCATTGCGCAGGATTGATATCAGTCATGTAGTTAAAGTGGTTTCTCTTTTAATGCACTAAAGCACTGAGATACTTGGGTTTAGAAATAATTTTTAGGTCCTGTGGATAACTTTGGGGAAAACTCGATCATAAAAAATACTTATTGCACAATTTAGAATTGCATTGCAGCATTATGATTTCTGATTTTTTCATTTTTATCCTTGTTATTCAATAGGATAGAAGATATACACGAAGTGATTATTAATATTCGGTAGGCTTTGCTAATTTTGCAAATTTTGTGCATAACTTGCCAAAAATATCATTAATTCATAAGGGTTCTCGAGCAAAATCGCCTCGAAAAGCACGCCGTTATTAGCTTATACGCTAAGTGGCGTGAAACTTCGGGCTGTAGGAACGAACTTCGTCTACCAACACAGAAACTGCTTCGGGCGGAGTAAATTGTGAAATTCCATGACCAAGATTAAACACATGGCCACCACGTCCAACCTCACCAAATGCTTCAAGCACTCGACGAACCTCTGCCCTAATCGCGGCTTCACCCCCAAAAAGTGCCATGGGATCGAGATTACCTTGAAAGGCGACAGAATCAGAAACCCTATCGCGTGCGCGACTTAGGTCGACGGTCCAATCAAGACCTACGGCGTCGGCTCCGCAAGCTGCTATTTGCTCTAGCCATTGCCCTCCGCCTTTCGTGAATACGATCGATGGAACAGCGCGCCCTTCGTTCTCTTTGATGAGCTGCTGCAGCACCTGACGGGTATAGTGCAACGAAAATTGCTGAAACAGTTGATCAGCGAGCACACCACCCCAGCTGTCAAAAATCATGACAGCCTGTGCGCCCGCTTTGATTTGGGCATTTAAATAGTGCGCAGTCGTTTGGGCGTTAACCTGCAAAATTCGGTGTAACAGATCAGGACGCGCGTAGAGCATGCTTTTAATTAGACGGTAATCGTCGCTGCCTTGGCCTTCAACCATATAGCAGGCAACGGTAAACGGGCTACCCGCAAAACCAATGAGAGGGACGCGCCCGGCTAGTTCAGTTCGGATTAAACTTACCGCATCAAAAACATATTGCAGCTTGCTTAGATCAGGCACTTCGAGCTTATTCACGTCTTGTTCGGTTCGAACCGGATGCGCAAACCTAGGACCCTCACCTTGAGCAAATGAGAGACCTAACCCCATTGCGTCAGGAACCGTCAAGATGTCAGAAAATAAAATCGCCGCATCAAGGTTAAAACGCTCAAGCGGCTGAAGTGTGACTTCAGCCGCATAGCTTGGGTTTTGGGCCAGACTCATGAATGAGCCTGCACGCGCCCGTGTCGCGTTGTATTCGGGTAAGTAACGCCCAGCCTGTCGCATTAACCAAGTCGGGGTATAGGGCACTGATTCACGTTTCAACGCGCGCAAAAATACATCGTTTTGTAATGGTGTAACGCCCACAGAAATCCTTTGTAGAGTCGCGCACAAAGCATGCGGGATGCCGGCGTTTACGATTGTTAGTCAGTTATTTTACTCTTCACCGTCGTCTGCTCGATAGGGCTCAGCGGCGATATCATGTTTACGCATCAATGCCCAAAAAGCTCGCCTGTGCTTGTGGGATGCTCGCGCTGCCATGGCGATGTTTCCACTGTGCTTAATGAGCGCTTGGGTAATGTAGGTTCGCTCAAAATTTCTCACAAGGCTATTTTTAGCCTCGCGAAATGAGGTTAGTGGATCAGCTTGATGGTGCATGGTGTTAAAAGCGATTGCACGTTTAAGAGATTGATGCTCAGGACTCCGGCTGGCGCTCGCCTTGACCGCTTTGGCGCTCATAAATAGCCGCGATTCATTGCCAGACGCTCGCTCAACCGAGCGACCAAGCACGGCTTGGCTATGTTTGATCAGCAACGACTTGTGGCTTGGTTCAGGCTCTCGGTTTGGCCACTCTGGTGCAGTATAGGCAACCTCGGGCTCACGCAAAGTGCCTGCCCGCGGCACCCGCGAGACAGTCGTAAGAACGCGTGCCCGAAATTCATCAAGGCACAGAGGTAATCTTACAAAATCGGACACGCCAAGTTCGAGCAGATCTTGCATCGCTGCCGATTTCAAGTTTTGGAAGATTCCAACAAGCGGTAAAAACGGGCCGCGCGGGATCAAGGCGAGTGCTTGTCGTGTCCAGGCCAGCGTCTCAACAGAGACCGGCAGCAAGCACAGGTCAAAGCGCCTAAGACTAACACCAGCCTGGGCAAGCGCCTGTGCCGGCAGCGTCACGGCCTCTTGGGTGCTGACCTCGAGATCTTGCCCTGCTTCCCACTCAAGCTGGTGCAGCCTCACACGAGCCAAAGCAGGTGCCGCCCCATGTAGTACCTCTTCAAGCCACGCCCGATGAGCCGCTAGCCGCAATACTGCGCAGTCAATTTGTTGTCGCATTGTTTTTCTCCAAGCAAAAACCGCTAGGCTAGGCTTGTTGTCACTTGAAGAATAGTCGGAGTTCACGCATCAGCATGTTTACGACACGTGACGGTTCGACACCTTTCGATGCTCTGTTACCTGCCAAGTATCGACGACCAAGGGCAACGACCAAAGCTCAATTGCCCCGCCGCTTGGGAGACAAAACCTTTACCGATTAAAAAACACGCCCGAATGAACTACACCCCAAGGGTTGGACATCAATCCAACCCTTGGGGTGTTTTTTATGATCACGAAAAAGCTGCAAAAATCAACAGCAACGACTGCGCTTAATGCTTGTTAGTCAACTCTCGAATACGACGAGCGGCAGAGGCTTGCGCTGCCAACATATCGAGTTCTGCTTTGACAACATCCATACTGGCCTGATCTTTTGCATTACGCAACGCCTCTTGGGCCGCGAGACGAGCCGAATCGGCTTTCGCTTCGTCAAGTTCGTCACCACGGATTGCAGTATCAGACAGCACAGTAACGTGCCCTGGTTGTACTTCTAGCAGCCCGCCTGCCACAAAAATGCTCTCTTCAGAATTGTCTTCAAGAACAATGCGCACCAAACCAGGTCGAATGCGAGAGATCAGCGGAGTATGCCCGGGCAAAATGCCAAGCTCACCCGCCTCACCCGGCAGTACTACAAACTTAGCATCGCCTGAGTACAGAGATTTCTCTGCACTGACGACGTCGACTTTGATGGTAGCCATGATAGATCCTTATTGGAGTTTCTTGGCTTTCTCGAAGGCTTCGTCGATCGAACCGACCATGTAGAACGCCTGCTCAGGAAGCGCATCGCACTCGCCTTCGACGATCATACGGAAACCACGAATGGTTTCGGACAACGGAACATATTTACCAGGCGAACCCGTAAACACTTCGGCCACATGGAAAGGCTGTGACAAGAAACGTTGAATTTTACGAGCACGAGCAACAGCTTGCTTATCTTCGGGCGACAACTCATCCATACCCAAAATAGCAATAATGTCGCGCAATTCTTTGTAACGCTGCAAGGTTTGCTGCACGCCACGCGCCACGTTGTAATGCTCTTCACCCACCACGTGTGGATCAAGCTGGCGGCTGGTCGAATCGAGTGGATCAACCGCAGGATAAATACCAAGCGCAGCAATATCACGCGACAACACAACCGTTGAATCCAAATGCTGGAACGTTGTTGCAGGCGAAGGATCGGTCAAGTCATCGGCAGGCACGTAAACGGCTTGTACCGAAGTGATTGAACCTTGCTTCGTTGAGGTAATGCGCTCTTGCAACTTACCCATTTCTTCGGCCAGAGTTGGTTGATAACCCACAGCTGAAGGCATGCGACCCAGCAGCGCAGATACTTCTGTACCGGCCAAGGTGTAGCGATAAATGTTGTCAACGAAGAACAGGATGTCACGGCCTTCGTCACGGAACTTCTCGGCCATTGTCAGACCGGTCAACGCCACACGCAGGCGGTTGCCTGGTGGTTCGTTCATCTGACCGAACACCATCGCGACCTTATCAAGAACATTTGACTCTTCCATCTCGTGATAGAAGTCGTTACCTTCACGAGTACGCTCACCCACACCAGCAAACACAGACAAACCACTGTGCTGTTTAGCGATGTTATTGATGAGTTCCATCATGTTCACGGTTTTGCCTACACCGGCACCACCAAACAGACCGACCTTACCGCCTTTAGCAAAGGGGCAAACTAAGTCAATCACTTTGATACCGGTTTCAAGCAATTCAACCGAAGGTGACAGTTCATCAAACTTTGGTGCGTTTTGATGAATAGCACGCAGTTCTTTGCTATCAATTGGGCCCGCATCATCGATCGGGCGACCGAGCACGTCCATAATGCGACCTAGCGTACCCACACCGACAGGCACCGAAATCGGTGCGCCAGTTTTGGCTACGGCCATTCCGCGACGTAAGCCGTCACTTGGTCCGAGCGCAATGGTACGGACGACGCCGTCACCAAGCTGCTGCTGCACCTCAAAGGTCAAGCCTTTTTCAGCAAACGCTGATGACTCATCTGTCAGGCGAAGTGCCTCATAGATGTTGGGCATGTGATCGCGGGGGAACTGAATATCCACCACTGCGCCGATGCACTGAACGATGGTTCCGTTGTTCATGTCTGATCCTTACTTTGTAAATTCTGATGGGATACCGGGAAGCAATCTAAACCACTAGACGGCCGCGGCGCCCCCCACGATTTCTGAAATTTCTTTCGTAATAGCAGCCTGGCGAGTCTTATTAAAGACAAGTTGCAAGTCACCGATTACCTTCTTCGCATTGTCCGAAGCGGCTTTCATTGCCACCATTCGGGCAGATTGCTCTGAGGCCATACTTTCTGCGACACCCTGATACACAAGGCCTTCGACGTAGCGTTGCAGCAACTCGTCGATGACTGTTTGAGCATCAGGTTCGTAGATGTAATCCCAGCCGTGGTCTGCCGTTGTGCTTTCGCTGTTTACAGCGGCAGTCGCCGAAGCCAAGTTATAGGGATCTGCCAATTTGCCAGGTAACGGCAGCAAACGAACAAAAGTTGGTTCTTGCTTCATTGTGTTAACGAAGCGATTAGTCGCAATATAAAGAGCATCAATGCGACCCGCTAAAAAATCATCTAACTGCACTTTGACCGCGCCAACGAGGCGATCGAGCTCAGGCTTATCGCCCAGCCCAACTGCCTGCGACACAACTTCAGCGCGCATGCGAGTTAACACGCCAAGGCTTTTGTTTCCAAAAGCCGTGAATTGTGTACGAATATTTTTGTCGTTGAAATCGCGCGTACGCGAAAGCACCAAACGCATAATATTGGTATTCAGACCACCACAAAGGCCCTTGTCGGTTGACACAACAACAATGCCGACAGCTTTTAGCTCTGTACGCTCAACCAGGTAGGGGTGCGTGTACTCGGGATTTGCCTGCATTAAATGCGAGGCAATATCGTGAACCTTTGTTGCATATGGGCGACCCGCACGCATACGCTCTTGCGCCTTGCGCATCTTCGAAGCGGCCACCATTTCCATGGCCTTTGTGATCTTTCGCGTGTTTTGCACGCTCTTGATCTTGTTACGAATTTCCTTAATTCCTGCCATTTCGCTTCCTGTGTCAGACCTGCATTCAGGTATCAGACCATTTGCTTTGGATCACCTCTGGCAGCAATTGCCAGCGATGATCCGATAGCGGGTTCGTTAGAACGTGCCGTGCTTTTTAAATTCAGTCAACGCAGTGACAAGTTCAGCTTCGTCATCTTTGGACAACTCTTTTGAACTTTCGATGCGTTCGATCATTGCAGCGTTTTTGTTTTTGAGGTGATCTTTCAGACCTTTCTCAAACGGCAAGACACTTGAAACCTCAACATCATCAAGGTAGCCATTATTCGCAGCAAACAAGATCACACCCAGTTCCCAGACTTGCAGGGGCTGGTACTGCGGCTGCTTCAAGAGCTCAACCACGCGCTTACCGCGTTCGAGCTGACGGCGCGTTGCATCGTCAAGGTCAGACGCAAACTGCGCGAAAGCCGCCAATTCACGATACTGGGCCAAGTCGGTACGGATACCGCCAGACAGTTTTTTAATGATCTTAGTTTGAGCCGCACCACCCACACGCGATACCGAAATACCAGCGTTGATAGCAGGTCGCACACCGGCATTAAACAAGTCTGTTTCAAGAAAGATCTGACCGTCAGTAATCGAAATCACGTTAGTCGGCACGAAAGCAGACACGTCGCCTGCTTGGGTTTCGATAATTGGCAAGGCAGTCAACGAACCAGTTTTGCCTTTTACGGCACCTTTGGTGAACTTCTCGACATACGCTTCGTTCACGCGTGCAGCGCGTTCAAGCAAGCGTGAGTGCAGATAAAACACATCGCCTGGATAAGCTTCGCGACCTGGTGGCCGACGCAACAGCAGTGACACTTGGCGGTAAGCAAATGCCTGTTTAGTCAAGTCGTCATAAACAATCAGGGCGTCTTCGCCGCGATCGCGGAAATACTCGCCCATTGTGCAACCGGCATAGGCTGACAGATACTGCATTGCAGCCGAGTCAGACGCCGTAGCAGCAACAATTGTGGTGTACTCCATCGCGCCGTGTTCTTCAAGCTTACGCAGCACGTTATTGACCGTGGACGCCTTTTGACCAATCGCAACGTAAATACACTTAACGTTTTTACCTTTTTGATTGATGATGGCGTCAACAGCAACGGCGGTCTTACCTGTTTGGCGATCGCCAATAATCAATTCGCGCTGACCGCGTCCGATTGGCACCATGGCATCAATCGACTTCAAGCCAGTTTGCATTGGCTGCGACACAGACTGACGTGCGATAACGCCAGGCGCCACTTTCTCGATAATGTCGGTTTCTTTCGCATTGACGGGGCCCTTGCCATCGATCGGCACGCCCAAGGCGTTAACCACGCGACCTAACAGCTCGGGACCAACTGGGACTTCAAGAATGCGACCAGTCGTTTTAACTGGATCGCCTTCAGAAATGCCCGTGTAGTCACCCAAAATCACGGCGCCAACAGAGTCGCGCTCGAGATTCAAGGCCAAACCAAACACATTGTTTGGAAACTCAAGCATTTCACCCTGCATCGCATCTGACAAACCATGGATACGGGTGATGCCGTCGGTCACGGAAACGACCGTGCCCTGGGTACGAATGTCGGACGACGTGCCCAGACCTTCGATTCGGCTCTTGAGAATTTCGCTAATCTCTGAGGGATTGAGTTGCATGTTCAGACTCCTGAAATCTTTTGACTGACGTTAAGCCGCCAGCGTGTCGCGCATGCGTACTAACTGAGCTTGCACGGATGTGTCGAGTACGTGATCACCCACGAGGACGCGAACACCACCAATTAAGGCAGCATCAACGGTTACGTGGGGCTTTAACTTGAGGCCGAATTTCGGTTCTAACAACGCAATAAGTTGCGAGACTTGATCTTCAGACATCGGAAATGCGCTAGTGATATTTGCTTGCGCCACACCCTCAGCTTCATCTTTGAGGGCTTGAAATTGCTCTGCAATTTGTGGCAAAAGCAACAAGCGGCCATTAGCAATTAGCAACTCGACAAAGTTTTGAAAATGCTTGTCGACTGCCGGTTGCACCAGACTTAAAAATATTTCGGCGCGCTGCACATCAGTTAAACGCGGATCGGCCATCGCCGAACGCACATCGCTATTAGCAGCCACATGCGATAGGCGTTGTGCTTGCTCAGCCCAAACGCCCAGACCATTACTGTTACCTTTAGCAACAGCAAACAAGGCCTCAGAGTAAGGGCGTGCGAGGGTGGAAAGTTCTGCCATGGCGTGTCCCTGAGTTTAAAGCTGAGCCTTAAGCTGCGTGAGCAGCTCGGCGTGAGCACTTGCGTTAACTTCACGCTTCAGGATTTGCTCGGCACCTTTCACAGCCAAATTGGCTACGTCATTGCGCAGGGCATCGCGAGCACGTGTGACTTCTTGGGCGGCATCCTGCTTCGCTTGCGCCAAGATGCGCGCACGCTCAACTTCAGCCTCAGCACGCGCCTGCTCAATGATCTGCGTTGCGTGCTTCTCAGCATCCGTCATGCGTGCATGTAATTCAGATTTCGCAGATGCCTCGATCAAACCAACTCGCGCCTGAGCCTGAGCCAAGTCTGCTTTGCCTTTTTCGGCAGCAGCTAAGCCTTCAGCGATTTTTTGGCGTCGCTCGTCGATTGCCTTCGTCAAAGGGGGCCAGATGAATTTCATCGTGACCCACGCCAAGACAAAGAACACGATCATCTGGAAAAAGATCGTCGCGTTCAGATTCACGGTCGTTTCCCTATTACAACTTGCGCCCAGTCGACAAAATGTCTAAGAGCACAGATCAATGAGCCACCGCCAACAAGTATGCAAACGGTGGGTTCGCCAGCTTCATCACGAAGCCGGCAGGTACACACATTACTTGCCGAACGGACTGGCAAAGGCGAACAACATGGCAATACCCACGCCGATCAGAAATGCCGCATCGATCAAACCAGCCAACAAAAACATTTTGGTCTGCAGGGCGTTCATCAACTCGGGCTGACGTGCAGCAGACTCGAGGTACTTACCACCCATCATTCCGATGCCGATGCAGGCGCCCAATGCACCTAAACCAATGATTAAACCGCAAGCGAGAGCAACGAGAGCGACGTTGGACATGACAACTCCTTGTTAG
>JBAWWV010000107.1:0-12250 GCA_037146575.1 Alcaligenaceae bacterium
CACAGCGAGGAGTTTCATCGACGTCCTTTGCTCGGCTCGGCCCTGCAATTCGCGGCGATTCAGATTAACGCCGAGGTGGGCCCAGGAGGCCTAATACCGCGGAGCAGGCAAAGGGGTCAGACCAGTCCGAACCGATCTTCAGATGGGACGACTGCACAACGGTGTGAGACACCACAGCCAGGACGCGCGCACCGGTCGAATAGATCACTCCGAACTCGCCGGTCTAGTCCCAGCTTCATCGGCGTCGTAGCGTTCGTATAGATCGAACGACTCACGTGGACGGGAAGTTGATGACTTCCCCGCGGTTGATCGACACCCAGTCACGGGCTTCGAGGTAGGGCCGGAAGGTCTCGGTGATGAGCCGGCCGTCCTGCTCGGTCTTGGGCCGCTGTAGCTCATAGAGGTGCGGGAACTCCGTCCACGCCACCACGGCGTCCCAGAGTCGCAGTGCCGCATCACCTTTCGGCGGGTCGATGAGCACCGGCCCGAACAGACACTGACCGTCGGGGAAGAACAGCGTCGGCACGCCGTACCCGGCGGCGTCGACCACCCGCCGGTGGTCGGCGAGCAGCTCGTCATCGCTCAATGGGGCTGCATGCCCTACGGCGAAAAAACTGGGACGTTTGATTTAGATAAACAGTTTTCCAAGGCGTTTGCGCCCGGTGCAAAAGTGATTGCGTCTGAGAATGCAGCAATTGCCTCGGCAGCTGTTGTGACGGGGCCCAACAACTGGTGGCGCTGGCTCGTTCTTGCTTTACTAACGTTATTGTTGGTGGTTGGTTTGTTTCACAAGCAATGGTTGGCAGTGATTGCACCCGCGCCCACGCTCGAGGTCGAAAATGATTTGCGTGCGCGGATCGCTCAGTTATGGGACAAAATTGGCGATAAAGCTGGGGTTTGTTTTCCGCCCACAGCGCGCGTGACGCCTGCACCGGCTCCTGCACCCACGCCTGCGCCTGCGCCACTCAGTGCTCCCGAGCCATCGGCGACGGTGAGTTCGGCTGAGATCGACAAACGCTTAGAGCGAAATGCAGTCACGCAAGGAAAATTCGTCAACATCTCGCTGGCCTGGGCCGATCGTGCCGACTTGGATCTGCTAGTCATCGAACCTAATGGCGTCAAAATTAGTACATATGACGACGGGACGAGAAAGTCGCCCAGTGGCGGCAGCCTGGATATTGATGCCAACATTTGCGAAGCGATGTCGGGTTGCCCCTACCGAGACGAGCCGATTGAAAATATCTCTTGGAATCAAAAACCCCCGAGCGGACGTTATGAGGTCAAGGTTGCTTTATTTAGCGCGAATGAATTGATGCAAAATCGTCGACCTATCCCGTTTACCGTGGTGGTGTCTTTAGATGGAAAAAAAACCAGCTACGAAGGCGTGGTTAACGTCGATGATATGGTCTGTAGCGCTGAGCGCTGTCGCTCGAAAGTGCAGTTCAGCGTGACCAGTTTCACAATTCAATGAGCTCGCTTCGCGTGACCAACCAAGAGGACAGGAAGGGTGGTCAGAGCGTCAGCAATGGCGATAACGTCAATCAGAACAAGGCGCATCGGCTTGCCGTTGCCGGTGTGCTCAACGCGTTAAAACCTCAAATGGTGCTCGATATCTGTTGCGGCGATGGTTGGTTGCCCGACGCGCTGATGCAACCAACCCTTGTGCATGGGATCGATTTTTACGCAGAGGCGCCACCTGGTTATGCTCAGTTTCAAACGGCTGACTTCAATCTTGGCATACCTGAAACCTTCGGGCAGTACGATGCCGCGGTTTGTTGTGAGGCGATGGGCTATTTGCAAAATCCTGGGCTATTTTTGCAAAGTGTGCGCGCGCATTTGAAACCGGGTGCCACGTTTGTGTTGTCGCTGCCAAACCCCAATTATGCGGGGGCGCGCCTCAATCATTTGATCCAAGGGTTTCCACGCTCGTATTCGTGGTTTACGCAAAATGATACGGCCGAGCCTCATATGCCTTGGCTCACTCTGGGCTTGTTTCAGCTCTGGCTGTTGCTCGGGTTAAATGGTTTCACTGACATTACTGTGCACGATGTTGACGAAAAAAAACCGCGGCGCCAGTCTGAAAGAATCATCGGTTGGTTGATTAAGGGCTATGCCCGAAAAAAAATCAAGTCAGCACAATCGGCTGCGGTGGCACAGCTCTGGCGTCAGGCGCTGTCTGACCAGGTGGTGTACGGCCGGCAGCTGGTGATCTCTGCTAAAGTCGGTATACAGGGCTGAGTCGACGGCACGCCGCGGGGATTGCACCGGCCACAGCTGCATAGTTTTTATCTTGATCGCCACCATAGTATTTATTTTCGACGCAATCCTTCAATGACAAACACAACCCTTCACCAAACAGTAGACGTCTCGCTTCCTTTAGTAAAATTTATTCAAAGCTGTCACTGGAGCGACATCCCAGAAGTTGTGCGGCACGAGGGCAAGCGCTCGTTGTTAAATTATTTTTCGACGGCCTTATCGGCGTGTTTTGATCCAACGATTGAACGCGCCGCACAGGTTTACGGACGCTTTTCAGTGGGTCCGCAGGCGACCGTCATTGGTCGTGGTCAACGGCTCGATATGCTCACGGCGGCTGCCCTCAACACGATGGCGGCCAATGTCTTTGATTTTGACGACACGCATATTCCAACGATCATCCATCCGACCGCGCCGGTTGCCCCTGCAGTGTTTGCGTTGTCCGAAACGCAGCGCACAAGCGGCATCGATTTGTTGCTGAGTTTTATTTTGGGTGTCGAGGCTGAGTGTCGAATCGGCAACGCTGTGTCGCCTGGGCACTATGCCCGAGGCTGGCACATTACTTCAACCTGTGGTGTGTTTGGTTCGGCACTGGCCACTGGTAAGTTACTTGGCCTGAGCGCACAGCAACTGGTGTGGGCATTGGGATCCGCTTCTGCCCAGTCCTCGGGCTTGGTTGAGACACTAGGTACGATGTCCAAAAGTGTCAGTATGGGTAACGCCGCGCGTAACGGCATGCTGTCGGCCTTATTGGCACAACAAGATTTTGATGGTCCTGCCCGACCGCTTGAGGGCATGCGTGGGTTTTTAAATGTTACCGCTGACGCACCCGACTGCGAGAGTATCGTCAGTGAGTTAGGCTCGCGTTGGGAAATTCTCAATAACACCTATAAGCCGTTTCCGTGTGGTGTGGTCTTGAATCCGGTGCTTGAAGCGTGTTTGGGCTTGTCTACACATCCTGAACTGTTGCGGCAAGGTTTAGGTGCGATTGAACGTATCGAGTTGATTGGCCATCCCTTGTTAAGACAACGCACCGATCGACCAGGTGTTGCGACGGGCCGAGAGTCGCAGGTCAGCGCACAACATGCGGTCGCCGTTGCTTTAACGCGGGGCAAGGCGGGCTTGGCCGAATTTAGCGATCAGGCCGTAGCCGATACGACCTTGCGCGCTCTGGGTCGCAAAATCTCTTTCGTTGATGATGCCTCGTTTGCGGTCGAAGCGGCGACGGTCAGATTGCACTTGCAGCGTGGGCAGACGCTAGAAGTTGCCATCGATATTGCACGCGGGGCTCGGGCCAAGCCGCTTTCAGACCAGGATATTGAAAACAAAGTTCGCACCTTATGCGAGTATGGCGGTTCGGGCTGCGATCCTGAACCATTAATTGAAGCTGTCTGGTCAATCGAACGGTCGGTGGACATCGGGCAACTGATGCAGCGCGTTGTCGGACGAGCACAGTCGTAATCTGAGTTTGAAAGAAATAAACGAGACCGCACCGCGTAGCGATTAACGAGACTGCACCTCACATAAAGATTAACGATACTTAACCTCACCGAGAGATCAAAGATGCTTAACCCCAGCGAGATATCAACCATGCTTAACGTCACTGGTAGGTCGAGGCTCGCGCGACGCTGGTTTGCACGAACAGTGGTGAGCGTGGCCACGGCCTGCGTCTTGGCCGGTAGCGTGATGGGTACGCCGGCGCTTGCCCAGTCTGCGTTTAAACCGACTGGGCCCGTCACAATTGTGGTGATGTTTCCGCCCGGAGGCGGCACCGATGCAGTTGCTCGAATTATGGGCGAGCGACTCACTGAGTTGTGGCAGCAACAGGTCATCATCGAAAACAAGGCCGGTGCACAAGGTAACATCGGCGCAGCGTATGCGTCCAAGGCAGCGCCCGATGGGCATACTTTGATGATTGCGCATCAGGGCGTGATGACGGTGAATCCTCACCTCTACCGAGACATGGGCTTTGATGTCAGAAAAGACATTGCTCCGGTCGGGCGCCTGACGCAGCAACCGTTCGTACTCGTAGCGCACCCCTCAGTGCCGGCAAAGACACTCAAAGAACTTGAGGCGTTAGCAAAAAGTCAGCCCGGCAAACTCACTTATGGCTCAAGTGCGGCTGGCCCGCAACTTGCAGTTGAATTATTCAAATTCACAACTGGCGCTGACTTGTTGCATGTTGCCTACAAAGGCGCAGGCCCTGCGGTGATTGATGTATTAAGCGCAAATATCGATTTGCTGGTGGCTAACCCTTTTTCTGTGGCGCAGCATGTTCAAACCGGTAAACTTCGAGCCCTGGTTCTCTTTGGCTCGCAAGGAGTGGGGGTTTTGCCAAGTGCGCCCACCGCAATCGACGCGGGTTATCCTGAACTTGGGGACGTGCCGGAGTGGTATGGGTTGGCAGTACCTGCTTTGACTCCAGTGGCTCTGATTGCCCAGCTGAACCAAGATGTCAACGCAGTACTCTCTGAGGTCACAGTCCAAAAACGGATCACTGCCTTGGGCTCGAACGCATCGCCCAGCACCCCAGCCGAATTTTCAGAGCAAATCAATCGCGACTATGCCCGCTGGGGCAGTTTGATTCAAAAGGCGGGTATACGATTTGATTGATCCGCAAGCACTGCCGCGGGTTAACCGATTGCCGAAGAGACGACCGCCGAGCTTGTTTTCGGCTTAGCTGCGGCTGGTTTTGCTGATTTTTTTGGCGTCTTCTTTTTAGCGTTCGTCGTCTTTTTGGGTGTGGTGTTTTTCTTTGGGGTCGTTTGCGCAGGTGTTGTTGCGCCCGATTGCGCGGCAACCGGCGCAACTTGAGCCAACCCAAAAGCGGTTAGCATTAAAAACACAGCAAGTTTTTTATTCATCATGATTCCTTCAGATTGCAGATGTAACCGGTGTAAGTAAACGTTACCTCACCCTGAGTCTATTTTAGACTGCTCAGGCAGAAACACAATTTGAAACTATTTATTTCTATCGAACGGGTTCAAAAATGCCAAAAAACGAGAAAATCCCCTCCGAAAATGTCGATTTTGATGGAATTATGTTGTTTTTAGCCTTAGGCTTCATTGTCGGTTTGCCTTGCTTTATCGTAGGAACAGCCCTGTTCATGTTGGGCTTTTCAACCGAAAATTCTGACTTTGTCAGTATCGCCAGTCTGCTCTATGGCATCGCGCTCGCAGCGATTGGCGGTCGCAGCATGTTGCGCAAATATCCCCCTAAAACCGAGAGGCAGGCGCTGGTGTTGGGTGCCTGTGCATTAGTCGTGATGGCTGGCTGCTACGGTGCTCTGAATGCAACGTTCTGGAGCTTTCACCTGCCGAGTGGCTTTGGTGGATAATTCGAGTCGACTCGTAAAAACTTCGAATATGAAAATTGACTGAGCACAATAATGACTAACACGATCAACAAACAACCGTTACGTATTGCAATTGCCGGCTTGGGTGCCATCGGAAAATCGATCGCCACCTCTTTGGCTAAAGGGGGCGTGCCTGGCGTTGTACTGAGCGCTGTTTCGGCTAAACATTACGACAAGGCGCAGCAGTTTGTTGCAAGCCTTGGGGTACCCGTAAAAGTACTGACGTTAGCCGAACTTGAACCCGAAGCCGATTTGGTCATCGAGTGCGCCCCTGCTGCGCTTTTGGCTGAAATCGTGACCCCTTTTTTAAAGGCAAAAAAACAAGCGATCGTTTTGTCGGTAGGCGCGCTTTTATTCAATCAGAATTTGATCGAGATGGCCCAGCAAGAGGGCGGTATTATTCACGTACCAACTGGCGCACTGATTGGTCTGGATGCTATGATTGCGGCCGCCGAGGGCAAGATCCATTCGGTGCGGATGGTCACGCGTAAGCCGCCTAATGGGCTGTCGGGTGCACCGCACTTAATCGAGAACAATATTAGCGTTGAAGGTCTGACCGAGCCCAAAAAAGTCTTCGAAGGTAATGCACGTGCCGCGGCCAAAGGGTTTCCGGCAAACTTAAACGTGGTGGTGGCGTTGGCCTTGGCCGGTGTTGGCCCTGAAAATACCTTGCTTGAAATTTGGGCCGATCCAACGGTTGTGCGCAACACTCACAGCATTGTGGTGGATTCAGACTCAGCGAAGTTCACCATGACCATGGAAAACATTCCTTCTGAAAACCCAAAAACGGGTCGAATTGTGGCGCAAAGCGTCATTGCGATGTTGCGCAAAATGCAGGCCAGCTTTAAGGTTGGCACCTAACACGCATTCATTCAAGCCGCTTGCGCAACGGCCGCTTTGCGCGGCAAATCTAACGTGGTTACGCGAGTGAGTTCACGTTTATACAGTTTGTCGTCAAACGGACGCGCACGATGCATGGTGGTGCGGTTATCCCAAATCACCAAGTCACCCAAGGTCCATTCATGGTGGCTTAAAAACTGAGGGCGTGTCGCATGCTCGATTAAGTCGCGCAGCAGCAAACGGCCCTCAGGCACTGGCCACTCGACCACGCGTTCGGCATGCGAGGCAAGATAAAGCGATTTGCGAGGCGAGCCTTCAATCACGCGCACCAAAGGATGCGTCGCGCCAAGCAGTTTGGCTTTTTCTTCAGGCGAAAAATCAAAACCCATTGTGTGGCGTGAATAGGCGATTGAGTGATGCACGTGTAGATTGGCAATGGTTGCCTTCGTGGCATCATCAAGTGACTCATAGGCCGCACGCATGTCCGCAAATTCGGTATCGGCGCGCACGGGCGGAAGGTTACGCGCATAAAGCATTGAATAACGCCCCGCCGGATTTTCAAACGAGGCATCCGTGTGCCAGATACGATTGCTGATGCCGTTGATGCGGCGGCGATCTTCAGCACCTAAGATGGCACCGTCTTGGCCCACGTTTGAGATATCGGTAAGCGCCTCGTTACCAAAGCGATTTTTAACCAAGACCGAAGAAGAGGTTTTTGCATGCAACTCGCCATCGAGGCGTTGTGCAAAATCAAGTTGGTCTTGATTTGAAAACTGTTGCCCTTTAAAGACCAAGACGCCAAATTTAGTCATGCCAGCGCGTAATTGCTCAAGACTGGCTTCGTCTTGCACCTGACGCAAATCAAGCGCACTAACTTCTGCCATAAAAGTGGGGTGAAGCTTTTTGAATGTTATGGTCATGCTTGTGTCTCTCGTTATTTTCAGAGCTTTGAGCGCTCTTGGCCTTGCGCACTCGTTGTTCCCAAGAATAAATATACTCCTTTCAGCAAAAATTCCATGACTTTAAAATGGATTTTTTTAACAATTCGATTTGTTATATCTTATGACCTCAAAACTGATTTTTTTGACAAACCCCATTCATCCGCTCGTGCATGCTGAAATGGAAACCTTCGCGCGGGTGTCGGTGGCGAAGTCAACTCGCGATGAAGACCTGATTGCGGGGGCGCGCGAAGCTTCGATTGTGGTGGTGCGTACGCCCATCCCCGCTGCGCTATATGACCAGACTCCTAATTTGCTAGGCGTGATTCGTCATGGGGCGGGGGTCGATATGATCCCGATTCCCGAGGCCACTGCGCGCGGTATCGCGGTTGCGAATGCGCCCGGCACAAACGCTGTCACCGTCGCTGAGTTCGCGGTGGGGCAAATGTTGTCACTTGCCCATCGTAGCGCCGCGGCCAACCAGCGTATGCGGGCAAGCGGTTGGGCGAGCGCGCGTTCTTTGGCGGATGACGGATTAGAGCTCGCCGGAAAAAAAGTCGGATTGGTGGGCTTAGGTGCGATTGGCCAAGCCGTTGCAAAAATGTGCCATTTTGGCTTTGGGATGAGTGTGTGTGGCTATCGACCCAGTGGCCGTGCTTCGCTAGATTTTATTGAGGTCACTGCGCTGCAGCAGGTGCTGGCGCAGGCGGATTTTGTGGTGCTGGCTTGCCCGTTGAACGACTCAACCAAGGGTCTAATTAGCCGTGAGTTGCTGGGCAAAATGAAAGCCTCGGCGTACTTGATTAACGTGGCACGGGGCGCGGTGGTCGACCAACAGGCCCTAGTTGAGGCGTTAACTGAAAAGCGCCTTGCGGGCGCGGCGCTCGATGTGTTTACCCAGCAGCCCCTACCGATTGAGTCGTCCTTGTACGGAATGGAAAATGTGCTGCTTTCGCCCCATATGGCTGGGGTCACGGACGACAGCTTAAGAGCGATGGGTAGTTCGGTGGCGCGCCAGGCAAGACAGATCTTGGGTGGTCAGTTACCCGAACATTTGGTCAATCATGAGGCAGCTAGCCGAGTGCAGCAGCACCTAGCGCTGCGGTTGAATCAACAATAACCCTCATTTGAGTCAATAATAAATAAGCTAAATAAATATTAGTCAATAACCAAGCCTAGTACGGCGACCTTCGAAAGTTAGGCAAATCTGCCGTGTGACTGGTGACTTTATTAGCGAGATTTGACTAAATGCGCAATTCTTGAGCAAAACATGCATATGTTTGGCACCAAAATAGCTCGAATTTTTGTCAGAGCACGCACGGTGCTACTATTTCAGGCTACCGATGTATGACTGTTGCAATCCAATCGAAACATGCCAATGAATCTGACCCTAAACGCACCTGATTACGTTCGTCACGACGGTTTAAAAAACTGGGTGGCTAACATCGCAGCAAAAGCTAAACCCGCCAAGATTGTTTGGTGTGACGGCTCACAAGAAGAATACGATCGACTTTGCGCCGAAATGGTGCAGTCGGGTATGTTGCTTAAGCTCAATCCAGCTAAACGACCCAATTCGTTCTTAGCGCGTTCGTCACCTGATGACGTGGCGCGCGTCGAAGACCGCACCTTTATTTGCAGCAAAAACAAGGCTGATGCTGGCCCCACTAATAACTGGATTGAGCCAGCAGAAATGCGTACCAAGCTCGATGAGTTATTTGAGGGTGCGATGGCTGGCCGCACGTTGTATGTGATCCCGTTTTCGATGGGCCCGTTGGGGTCACCGATTGCACAAATTGGCATTGAGTTGTCTGACTCGCCCTATGTGGTGGTCAACATGCGCATGATGACGCGCATGGGCAAAAAAGTGTACGACGTGCTTGGCCCAACTGGTGAGTTTGTGCCCTGTGTTCACACAGTGGGCGCGCCGTTGGCTGCAGGTCAGGCTGATGTGGTTTGGCCTTGTAATAACACCAAGTACATCGTGCATTTTCCTGAAACACGCGAAATCTGGTCGTACGGCTCGGGTTATGGTGGCAATGCGCTGCTGGGCAAAAAATGTTTTGCTTTGCGCATTGCGTCAAACATGGGCCGCAGCGAAGCGAGCGCAACCTCACCCGGTTGGCTGGCAGAGCACATGTTGATTTTGGGCGTGACTGCACCCTGGGGCAAAAAATATCATGTGGCTGCGGCGTTTCCGTCGGCCTGTGGCAAAACCAACTTTGCGATGCTTATCCCACCCAAGGGCTTAGGCGAGCAGGGCTGGAAGATCACCACTATCGGTGACGATATCGCTTGGATCAAACCTGACGCAAAAGGTAACCTGCGCGCCATTAACCCTGAAGCGGGTTACTTTGGTGTGGCGCCCGGTACCAACGAGCAATCAAACTTTAACTGTATGGCCACCTTGGCCCAAGACACCATTTTCACAAACGTGGCGTTGACCGATGACGGCGACGTGTGGTGGGAAGGCATGAGCAAGGTTCCACCTGCACACTGTATCGATTGGCAAGGGCGTGATTGGACACCTGCGCAGGCAAAAGAGAAAGGCATTAAAGCGGCACATCCAAATGCACGCTTTACCGTCTCTGCCACGCAAAACCCTGTTTTAGATCCTGAATGGGATAACCCTGAGGGTGTTGTGATTGATGCCTTCATCTTTGGCGGTCGTCGCTCGACCACCGTGCCTTTGGTGACAGAGGCGCGTGATTGGTCTGAAGGCGTTTACATGGCGGCCACCATGGGCTCTGAAACCACAGCTGCTGCAGTGGGCGAGCAAGGTGTAGTGCGTCGTGACCCGTTTGCGATGTTGCCTTTCTGTGGTTACAACATGGCCGAGTACTTTCAGCACTGGTTGTCGTTGGGCGAACACTTGCAAGCCACGGGTGCAAAATTGCCCAGTATCTTCTGCGTCAACTGGTTTCGTACAGACGCTGACGGTAAATTTGTCTGGCCCGGCTTTAGCGAAAATACCCGCGTGTTGAAGTGGATGTTGGGTCGCATCGAAGGCGAGGCTAAAGGTAACGAGCACGTGTTTGGCATTACGCCAAGCTATGAAGATGTTGACTGGTCTGGCATGGATTTTTCTCTCGAAAAATTCACCAAGATCACTTCAATCGATAAAGCGGCCTGGCGCAAAGAATTTGAGTTGCATGCTGAACTCTTTGAGAAATTGGCGCATGGTTTGCCACCAAGCTTGCTTGAGATCAAAGCGGGTTTTGAAAGCCGTCTAGGGTAAATTCCAGTCTAGGCGCAGCGAAATATTCTCTGCGCCTGAACTGCACTTTGTCCTCGAAGCACAGCTGACTGTTTTTGTCTGATCTTTGTCTGATCTTAGACTAACCAAAAGGTAGCCGAGCATTTTCGACTGCTCAGCGCCAAAGCAAAGAGCCCCCCAGCATAGCGTTGCGGGGCTCTTTGCTTTGTGTCGGTTGGTTGCTCTTGAGCTCAGAACTCTTGAGGTTAGAACGAACCACCGGCTATCCGTTGGTTGTGACACACAACGTAGCTTACATCTGGCTTTCCCACGTCGTACTCAAATCAAACGGATACACCGGCCGAGCAAGCTTGCTATACGGAAACCGCGAATAGTCAGAGCTTGTGACACCGCCCCCATCGCACTCGACTACGGCTTTGGCAATCGGCACAAACACCGGCCGACAATACATTCTGGATTTGAGCAGCACAAAGCGGTGTGCCGTGGCATCAATGCCAATGTGACTGAAAATGCCTAAGTCCCAGTGCTCTTGAGGGGTCTCGGTGACCATCACTAGAGCCTGTGGCAACTGCAGCAAGACTGTGCGCCCCATGAAAATGCGTTGACCCGTGTAGGTGGGGCCGCTGATGACATACTCGCCATCGGTGATGCGCAAGACCACCCCAGTTAACACGCGGGGTGTCGTTGTGATACCAAGCTGGGTTAAAGGGACTTTGTCGCCGACGGCCACTGAAATCGTAGCGCCCACTCCAGTCTTGATCATGAGCGAGACGGCCTCAGGGTCGCAAACCGGCCCGACAACGATATCTTGCAATCCTTGCGCTAAAGCCTCGTGCAAGACGTTCATGTCGTCGCAGGTACCGCCCGACATGCAGTTGTCACCGTGATCGAGCAGCAGCACAGGCCCCGCGCCTGGTTGTTGGGCAAGCTCTTGTGCCCGAGTGATCGAGGCCGCCAAGGTTTCGCTTTTGTAGACGAAGCCCTCGCGGTTATCCCAGATGAAGCCAGCCACGAGGTCGGCAAATTGCTCGGCAGCCTCTTTGTCAGCGTCGCTAATCACCACCACACTAATACAGGGGGCGGCAATATCGGCCAAAGAAAATCCCGCTAACACCGACACGCCCAGCATGCCCGCAGCCTCAGTGGCGCGTGCGAGTTCGACGGCTTCGTGCATGGCGCCAATATCGGTGCGGCTGCACAGCGTGTGCGAGAGCAAGGGCAGACGGCGCCAAGCCATGGCCGGTTTGATTTTTTTGTTGAGCATATCGATCAGCAAACGCGCGGCGTGGGCGCCGGTTTCGTACATGTCGATGTGAGGATAGGTTTTGAAGCTGACGACGATGTCACTGTTCGCCATTGTTTTTTCAGTGATTTTTCCGTGCAAATCAAAGGCGACCGCAATGGGGGCTTTGGGCAAGGCCGCCCGCAAACGCTCGAGTAGATCACCTTCGCCATCATCAGAGTTTTCGGCCACCATGGCGCCATGCAGATCGAGCGCAATGGCATCACAGCCCGCCGCGGCCGCCACAATCACATCAGACAGATGGGTGTAGGCCTGCGCGGCAACACGTCCGCTTGGATTGGCTGTGGCACTACAGGCTACGACAACCTGATGGCCGGCTTGTTCAAGTAGGTCGATATAGGCGGCGA
>JBAWWV010000108.1:0-12038 GCA_037146575.1 Alcaligenaceae bacterium
AAGCCAAGCAAGCGTGGCAAACGTTGAGTGCCACCACCGCCCGGCAAGATGCCGAGTTTGACTTCTGGCAATCCTAAGGTTGCGTCGGGCAAGGCCACACGAAAGTGACAGCCAAGCGCCAGTTCAAGACCACCGCCCAGACAAAAGCCACTAATGGCTGCAACCACGGGTTTATTGCCGGCTTCCATCGCCTGAACGACAGTGCGAAGAGTCGGTTCGTGGGTGGTCTTTGGGGTACCAAATTCAGTAATGTCTGCACCGCCCGAAAAAGCACGAGGGGTACCGATCAAAACAATACCGCGCACATTTGGGTCATTGAAAGCCTGAGTCAAACCGGCCCCAATCCCTTCGCGCAGCGCTGCGCCTAAACCGTTAATGGGTGGCTTGTTCATTGAGATGACGGCGATCTCGCCCTGTACTGCGTATGTTGCAAACTCAGTCATGTTGTTTCTCTCTTTACTTGTTGGCTATCGCTGCACGATATTGCTCACGCAAGCCCTGTTTGTACAGTTTACCGTTATCTAGACGAGGTAGTTTTTCAGAAAAATCAATGCTGCGAGGGCACTTAAAGGTTGCAAGATGGTTTTTGCAAAAGGCCAATAGCTCGTTCACTAACTCTGTCGAAGCTGACACGCCTGCTTGAAGTTCAATGACCGCTTTGACTTCTTCGCCCCATTCTTCGTTTGGTACGCCAATCACACCGACATCGCCGACTGCGGGATGTGTGAGCAGAACCGCCTCAATTTCTGTTGGATAAATATTGACGCCACCCGAAATAATCAGATTAGCATTGCGGTCGGTTAAGAATAGCCAACCGTCTTCATCCAAATAACCGATATCGCCTAAGGTGAAGTAATCGCCTCGATAAGAGCTAGCGGTTTTACCGTCGTCTTTGAAATAATTGAAGCGCCCAACGGATGGGGCTTTGATATAAATCGTGCCGGCTGTATTTGGTGGTAGCTGTTGTGCGTGCTCATCGAAAATACGAACGTGCTCGAGCGGATTCGGTTTGCCAACCGTGCCCGGCCTTCTCAGCCAATCGGTGGATGTGACGTTGACCGCACGGCCTTCAGTGGCTGCGTAATATTCAGACAGAATGGGCCCCCACCATTTGATCATGGCACTTTTGAGCTGCACCGAGCAAGGGGCGGCGCCATGAATCACAAACTGCAGCGACGAGAGGTCGTACTTGTCTTTAGTCTGTTGCGGTAACGACAACAAGCGATGAAACATCGTTGGCACCATGTGCGTGTGCGTGATGCGATGCTGTTGAATTAAGCGTAAAGCGTCTTCGCTATTCCAGCGGTTCATCAGCACTAGGCCCACACCGGCAAGAAGCGGTTGAGCTAAAGAGTAACCAAGTGGTGCTGCGTGATACAAAGGCCCGGCGCAAAGGTGCAACTGACCTGTCGCCACTTGATAGCCAGACGCGTTAGCCAGCTCAACCGATGTCATCACAGAAGGTAGGGCGTACGCTGGGTCACGGTATACACCTTTGGGGCGTCCGGTAGTGCCCGAGGTATAAAGCATTCTGCTGCCAAGAGTTGGGTCTTCGATGTCGTGGTCTGGGCAAGACTTAAGCGCCTGTTCGTACGCCTCAAACCCGGCAATATCTCCGCCGATAGCAAACTTAACCTCTGCACGCTCGGCAAGATCGACTGCAGCCTGCGCTTGCGCGGCATAGCGAGCCTCTGCAATAAAGGCCTTTGCCTCACAGTTATCAAGAATGTAGGCAACCTCGTCACCAGTCAGATGCGTATTAAGGGGCGTGATGCGTAACCCCGAGCGCTCGAGTGCAATGACCACGTCAACAAATTCAAGTCGATTTGAACAGAGCAAGGCCACCGCATCGCCTGCCTTGATACCTCGTTGTCTAAGAGCCCTGACTAATTGATTGGCGCGCGCATTCAGTTGAGCAAAAGTGGTGACACGATCTGTTTCAATGACGGCGGGTTGATCGCCGTGATGTTGAGCGTAGTAGGCAGTACTCATGCCTTGTTCAATACGTTGCATTCGCATGGTTCGAAAGCTTCTTTTTATCTAATGTCGATTGCTAAATGGAAAGGAGGCTGATTGAATTGAAGTGCTGAGAAGTCTGCGAAAGGGATGCGATACGCAGGACTCGCGGGCGATTTATTGATGTGTTATTCAGGCTTAAATCCTGAAGTTTTGATGATTTCGCGAAACCTTTCGACCTCATCGATTTGCATTTTACGCATCTCAACTGGGCCATAAGGCATGAGTTCACCGCCGCCGGTACTCACTAGATATTCTTGTGCCTGACGAGAGGTCAACACTTGTTGCATTGCAGCACTTAATTTGTTGGTGATGTGCTCGGGTGTTTCAGTACGAACGTATAAAGAGGTCCAAAGATAGTTAGAGTATTCGGGGTAGCCGCTTTCTTTCACTGTCGGTATATCCGGAAACTCTGGCGCACGCGTGTCACCCGTGACGGCAATTGCTCGAAGTTTTCCAGAGAGCAAAAGGGTGGATGCGCCGCTTAAGTTCAGAATGGCCCAATCGAGTTGATTACCAATTAAATCGGTAAAGATTGGTGCCGCACCTTTATAAGGTACCCCGACGAACTTGACACCGGAAAGGCTATTAAACCAATCTAACGTCAGTTGATACGACGTTGCGTAGGTACCGACATTGAACGGACGAGGGGATTGTTTAGCCGTAGTCACAAGCTCTGCGAGAGTTTTGAAGGGTGAATTGCCCGGAACAACAAACGCGCCCATGCCGCGCGTTAAGCCTGAAACTGGCTTGAAATCGGTGATGGCATCGTAGGGGAAAGGCCCTTTCATGACGAGTTGATTCAGACCAAGCGGGCTCAATGTTCCCAAAAAAATCGTATAGCCATCCGCCGGAGCGCTTTTTACCGCAGCGCCTGCAATCATGCCATTGGCCCCGGGTCGGTTCTCAATGACAACGGACTGCCCGATTAAACCAGCAAGCTGTTGACCAAAGTATCGGGCTGCATTGTCAGTGCCGCTGCCAGCAGCTAAGGGCACCAAAATCTTGATCGATCGATTGGGATAGTCTGAAACTTGAGCTTGAGAGTGATTGGTGATGGCTAGTAAGGAGAGAACGACGATAGCAATTATTTTCATTATTAGGCGAGTTTATTTTTTTGAAAGTCAAGGCGACTTAGTCGCTACCTCAGTATTTTGTCTCAAAAAAAGTAACATGCAGGTTCTAATGCGTCAACGAAAAACACTACACGCGTAGACCTACAGAATAAACGCCTAACCTTCAAGGCTAAATCCTTCACCCTAAAGGCTAAACCTTTAGCCCTCGATTGTCAGATGGGACTGACATTGCTCGCTCATCACTCTGGCTAACGTATCGTCAAAGCGTTCAGCGATATCTTGGTAGGTACTGAGCGCCTCTTGGTAGCGCTTGGCCGAATAAGAAGCATAGGCTTGCTCTGTCAGTTCGCAAAGGGTCTGCTCGGCTTCAGTTGCTTGTGTCTCTGTTGACCCATCGCGAATCCCCAATAATTCGTAAATTAAAAATTCACTCTCACGGCCCTTGACCCGAATCTTATCAATGGGGCGTAACCATAAACGCTCGCCAGCCTCTTTGTAGACAGAATGGCTAACGCAAATTTTTGTGCCGTAGATCTTGTTAATGCCTTCAAGGCGAGAGGCGATGTTTACCCCATCACCCATCACGGTATAACTTAGGCGTTCGAGTGAACCGATATTTCCGACTAACACTGCGTCTGTATGAATGCCGATCCGCACAGTAAGTGGTGGTTTTTTTTCTGAGGTTAAACGTGCGTTGAGTGTCACCATGCGGCGCTGGCCTTTAAACGCAGCAACGCAAGCATGATAGGCGTGATTTTGATCTAGTACCGGCGCTCCCCAAAACGCCATGACGGCGTCGCCGATAAATTTGTCGACGGTACCTTCCTCCTCTTTGATTGCTAAGGTCATTAACTCTAGGTAATACGAGACGCGCTGAAGCAATTCGCGCGAGGGCGTGATTTCGGATAGTGCTGAAAAGTCTTTCAGATCGGTAAACAAGATTGTGAGATAGCGGCTTTCACCGCCTACTTGGATCTCTGCACCAGATTTAACGAGGTCCCGCACCAGGTCTCTAGGAACGTAAGCCGTAAACGCCAGAATCGTTTGCCTCAGGCGATTAATCGCAAGTCCAAGCGTGGATAGTTCGGTGATAAAAGAGATTTTAATGGCGGCACTGTGTTCGCTGAACTCCATCATGTTGTGAATGTTATTTGTTAATTTTTTGAGTGGTCGAGAGATGAGTAAATAGCCAACTGGGAGTGAACATAAAGAAATAATAATTGCTAAAAAAATGCCTCGCCGTCTAATTTCATGAGCATTGGCTAACAATTCGTGATCGGGGATGGCGATCAAAAGATAGAGCGGGTACGCGCCCTCAACGTGTAGCGGAGAGGTCGAGGTGCGCCAAGCGCGTGAGTCAACAGTGAAATTTGTCAAGACCGGTTTTGTTTTGTCTCGGTTTGGAAAGACGGACATGACTGATGAAAATATCGGTATATTCATTTCACGCAAACTCGTTAACTGCGGAGTCGCCAGGCTTGTTTGCAAAGCGCTACCGATTGAGTTTTGGGCCCTTGAATTAGGCTCTGGTATGTGGTTGTCTGACTTGGCTGAGCTTGACAGCTTTTTTTCGTAATCGAGTGCGATGACAAAGCCGTCATCGTTGACGATGGCAGAGTATGTGCCAGGTGTTATTCTTTTTGATTCAATAATGTCATTGAGCGTATCTAAGCTGATATCGACACCGACAATCGATTGCCCATCAGGAGACTTGATTGAAAGTGTTTGGCCGAGCTTGCCGTCAGTAAAAAACGCGTACGGATCGCTTGTCACAAGCTGACTGGTCGCAGAAGCAGACTTATACCAACCCCGTGTTCTGGCATCGTATGATTTTGCGTAATCGGGACGATAGCTTTGAGAAATCTGTTTTAAATCTTTGTCAAAATAAATAAAGCGCCCATGTACATTGGCCTCTGCGCTGCCCGCGGTAGCCTGATCGATATCGGTATGTTCGATACTTTGCACGATAAAACGGGTGTCTGGATGCAGCTTTAAAGCCACAGACTGTCGTTCATCGCGTACGACCCGTACCAAGAAGAAGTCGCCTGTTGCATAGCCGATAAAGATGGCAGATATGGTGGGCGAATCGTAAAGTGCCTCTTTTATAAACCCAAGTTGGCTGAGCCTTGACTCAAGATCTTCTTGTTGAGTGAGTGTTGAGTGAGACGTCAGGCGGGTCACGAGCCTAGCTGAGGCCAGCATGCGCCGGATGCTTTGTAGGGTATCCGTCGACATGCTAAGCGTATGCTGGGTCGCGGTCAGATTGCTGGCTTCGTTCGCTAGCTTATACGCGACAAGGCTCAACGCGGCGCTGACCGCTGCGATTAATAGTATGAGCAGTACTGAAAATGGGATTCTTAGACGGGGCAGGGTCATCAAGACGCTCAGGGCTCTCTTATTAGCCCAATGTATGCGCGCACGATACGGGCTGAGCGGTGACCGTGAGTCACTATATCGGTATGCAGACACAAAAAGCGTCGCGATGCTTAGGCTAAGTTATCCAAAGCCTTGTATTGCATATTTATGCTGCCTTTTGCAGTTTAATGTCGTTCTCTTTGATTTTTTCGCTGATGGCGAGCGGTGTTTCTGCCGTGGCCATCATTCCTTGAAACGAGCGCTCGCGACCGTGTAGACGTTACGTCTTTTGGTCGATATGACCATTGTTGGGAGAACCGCTTGGGTACAACGCGAATGGTAAAACATGAGGATACAAGGGTTACTTGATATGGTAATGTTGAACCAAGACAGTCTAGGTTTTTTTAAAGAAGGTATCTCATGCGCTTACAAACGAATCTGTTCCCTTGGGTCAATGATGTGCGACGCCACGTCGTTGTATTGGCCTTAGGCATGTTAATGGTGCAAGCCGGATTTGCAAGTTCTGCCTTCGCTCAAGACGCTGCTGCCCTAAATCAGGCTGTCAAACAAAAGGCCGATGCTGCAGTGGCTCCTTTGCTCGACACACTCAAGACTTACGTTGGGATCGAGTCTGGCAGCCGCGACCTTGAAGGTTTGGCCAAGCTCGGTGATGTGATTGCGAGCGAGTTAAAGGATTTAGGGATGCAGGTTGAAATCATCCCTACCAAGGCGGCTGAGTCGCATCCGCAATTGAAAGGTGCCACACTCGGCTCAATTGTGTATGCCCGCAAAATGGGTACGGGTAAAAAGAAAATATTGCTGATCGCGCACCGCGATACCGTGTACTCAAAAGGGATGGGCGTGAAGCAACCCTTCCGTATCGATGGTAATCGTGCTTACGGCTTAGGTATCGCCGACGACAAAAATGGCGTGGCACTCATTGTGCATACCGTACGTATGTTGAAAGAGATTGGTTTTCAAGACTACGAAGAACTCGCGGTCGCAATTAATGCAGATGAAGAAATCGGTTCGCCAGGCTCAAGCGCTTTCCTGATAGAGAAGGGCGGCTTCTACGACGCCGTCTTGTCGTTTGAAGGCGGGGGCTACGAAAAAAATATCGTTCGTCTGGCAACCAGCAGCATTGCAATCGTAGAGATGAAGGTTGAGGGTAAAGCATCGCATGCTGGTGCACGCCCTGAAGCCGGCCGCAATGCGATTTATGAGCTCTCACATCAAATCTTAAAAACGCGTAATTTCGGTGACCCAGCCTTGGGTTTGAAAATCAACTGGACCGTCATTCAGGGTGGTGGCACGCGTAACGTGATTCCGGCCTCAGCCTCAGCGATTGCGGATGTAAGGTCTTTGTTTAATAAAGACATGGATAAGATGGAGGCAGACTTAAGGGCTGCGATTACCGAAAAGCTGATTCCAGATACGAAAATTGATCTGAGCTTTTTTCGTAGCCGGCCTGCCTTTGAGGCGACCCCTGCTTCACGGGTGATCGCGAAGCGCGCTGTTGAGATTTTTAATGAGATTGGTCAACCCCTTGAAGTTGCTGAGGTTGCTACCGGTGGCGGTACAGATGCCGCGTTAGCTGGACTGAAGCCTAAGGGTGGCGTACTTGAAAGCTTTGGCTTGCGCGGCTACGGCGCACATTCGAATGACGACGAATATATTTTTATTGATTCAATTTCGCCTCGTTTGTATTTGTCAGCCAGAATGGTGATGGATATTGGTCGTGGCCTCGTGCAATGGTGATAAACAGGGTGAACATGATGAAACAAGCTGCAGAAAATGAAGGCACTGCCTTGGCCGTTTGGGTCAAGCAGACTGGTTTAGAAAAAACCTTCGAGACATTTCCCGAGGACGTGACCGTAGCATTTAACACGGTTGCTAAGCTGCGCGCTTCAACTCGTTCAACCTCAGGCCTTTCAACGACACTCCCCTGTGACCCGTTGACTGAATTTTGGCCACCAATGCGAGTCAAGGAGTAAGCCATGCACTGGATGACTGCAGCAGAACTAGCGTTGGGCTATCGTAAGAAAGCTTTCTCACCGGTCGAGGTCACGCAACATCTCTTAGCCAGAATCGACGCGCTCAACCCTAAGTGCCACGCGTTTATTGAGGTCGACCATGATGGGGCTTTAGCAGCTGCCCGGCAAGCCGAGCACGAAATCGCTTCAGGCCGCGCACTTGGGCCGCTGCATGGCGTGCCCATTGGCATCAAAGATATTATTGATATCGCAGGACAAACGACCACTTGTCATTCGAATATCATGCTGAAACATCAGGCAAGCGAAGACGCTCAGGTGATTCGTAAGCTGCGTGCTGCGGGTGTGATTTTTATGGGTAAGCTCGCGTTGCATGAGTTTGCGATTGGCGGCCCCGCCTTTGACTTGCCGTTCCCTCCAGCGCGTAATCCCTGGAACCTAGCCCATCACCCTGGCGGCTCATCGTCGGGCTCTGGCGCCGCCTTGGCAGCGGGGTTGGTACCGCTTGCTTTAGGTACCGATACTGGCGGCTCGATCCGTAACCCTGCTGCTTGCTGCGGGATTGTGGGTTTAAAGGCTACCTACGAGTTAGTGTCACGTCGCGGAGTGTTTACCTTATCCTCAACGATGGACCACGTGGGCCCGATGGCTCGCACGGTTCAAGATACTGGCTTGCTGTTGAACGCGATGGCTGAGCCACAGGGCGATCATGTTGCCCCTGATTATGTTGCCGATGTACAGCGTGGCGTTAAAGGCTTGCGTGTCGGTTACGTGCGGCATTTTCACGAGACCGATGAGATCGCTCACCCCGAGGTTGCCGCTGCGTTGGATGAGGCTGCCAAAGTATTGGCCTCGCTGGGCGCGATTGTGACCGATGTTAAGTTGCCTGCGCTCAATGACTTCTTGGTGTCTCAAAAGTTTTTGATGATGGCAGAGGGCTGGGCCGTACACGAGAAATGGCTGCGCGAGCGTCCCGAAGATTATTCGCAAACATCGCGTCGTAAGCTATTGACTGGCGCGTTTGTGACGGGTGGTGAATATGTTCAATCGATGCAAAGACGCGGCATTTTGATCGATGCAGTAGATCGTTTGTTTAACGACTATGACGTGCTGCTGGTTGCAAACTCAATGGATCCAGCCTGCCGGATTGATGACGAAGCAGAAGTTGTGCGAACCTACACCCGACAAGCGCGCATGCCTTTCAATTTGACAGGGCATCCTGCGATTGGATTAATGACAGGCTTGTCATCTGGAGGCTTGCCGCTCTCGATGCAATTAGTCGGAAAAACTTTTAATGAAAAGATGGTGCTAAGAGTGGCTGCTGCGTACGAGCAAGCCACACTATGGCACACTAAGCGCCCAACTTTTTAAGATCAATTCGCTTTAATCTGCGCAGCCTTCACCACATCGGCATAGCGGGCCAGATCTGTTTTGATCTGATCACCAAAGACCGCTGGGGTGCCAGGTGAAGCGGTGACGCCCATGACGTCAAGGCGTTTTTTGACATCTGCATCGTTCAGTACTTCGTTCAGGACGGTGTTTAATTTTTGAACGATAGTAGGAGGAGTTTTAGCCGGTGCCAAAATCCCTACCCATGAATTCAGTACAAAATTAGGTAAACCAGCCTCGATAAACGTCCCGACATTTGGCAGAGAAGGTGCGCGCGCAGCACTTGTCACGCCAATCCCTTTAATGCGTCCATTTTGAATATGCGGCAAGGCACCTGCCACAGCTGTAAAGACGAGCGGAATCGAACCTCCCTGTAAATCAATCATGGCTTGACCGCCGCCTTTGTACGGCACATGCACCAGCTTCGAGCCAGCCACGATGTTCAGCGTTTCACCTGCCAGGTGAGGGGTGCTACCCAAGCCAGACGTGCCATAGTTCAAACCATTAGGCTCGGTTTTAGATAGGGCAATTAACTCTTTAACGTTGTTGGCCGCCAAGCTAGGGTGTGCCACCAAAATTAAAATTGCGTCACCTATTTTTCCGACTGGAGCAAAGTCTTTTACTGGGTCAAACGGTATGGATGGGAAGACATGTGGATTGATGACGATTGTTCCGTCGAAGCCCAAGAGCAGCGTATAGCCATCAGGTTCAGCTGTCGCCACTTGGCTGGTGCCAATATTGCCTGAGGCACCTGGCTTGTTCTCAACAATCATTTGATGCCCCAAGCGCTTACTCATCTGCTCGGCAACTAAGCGGGCGCTGGCGTCGGTGACGCCTCCTGGTGTGAAGGGCACGATTAAACGTACGGGCTTATTGGGGTAGTCGCTTTGTGCGAAAGAACTGCTCGCGAGACCAGCCGATAGAATCGTTAGCGTCAGAGCTAGCAGGGCAAAGCGCTTTTTGGGCGAAAGAGTCAGCGTGTTTGGCAAGAAGGGCATCATTATTGTTCCGAGCTATTAAAAAAACGTTAAGTACAGTGTATTGGCAATTCATTACGCTTGAGTGAGGGTAGTTGAGGATTTTGTTTAGGGAGAACCCTAGGGCGCCTGGCGAGTCGACTCGATCCAGTTGCGGTTCGAGGCGCTTTACGACTTCCAGATCGATTTTGCCAAAATCAGACTTGGTGCGATAAGCTGTTAGTCAAACTCTGGGCGTTTAACACTGAGCATCTGCTTGTGACGCTGCGTTGTAAAGACGTCTGGCGTTTACCAGTCGCGTGCCTGCTCGGCCGAGGCTTGATATACAAATGAATGAACTAAAAACCTAAAACAGACAGGCTCAACATGATCATGCCCGGCTTTGCCCTGAAAGATATTGAAACCAAAGGGGCAACAATTCGTTTGCGCCATGGCGGCGACGGGCCGCCGTTACTGCTTTTGCACGGCAATCCCATGACACATGTTGCCTGGCACAAGGTCGCCCCGCGCTTAGCGAAAAACTTTCATGTGGTCGCTGCAGACCTACGTGGCTATGGAGATAGCTCGGCTCCGCTTGAAGATCCCGATTACGCGAACTACTCTTTTCGGGCGATGGCGCAGGATCAGGTCGAGGTGATGCAAGCACTAGGGTATGACGAGTTCTACGTGGCTGGCCACGATCGTGGGGCTCGCACCGTGCATCGTATGTGCCTCGATCATCCTGAAAAAATTCTCAAGGCCGCGGTCATTGATATTGTCCCCACGCTCGATATGTGGAACGCGATGGGACGCGTGGGCGCCATGCTGGGTTGGCACTGGCCCTTTATGGCGCAGCCTGCTGATCTACCCGAGAGGATGATGGGTAGTGTTCCGGCCGATTGGTTTTTACGTAAAAAATTATTAAAACTGACTGCAGACTTAAACCATATCCCGTCCGAGGTCTGGGCCGAATATGTACGTTGCTTCAATGAAAAAACGATTCGCGGCTCGTGTGGCGATTACCGCGCTGCAGCCACGATTGATTGCGAGTTAGACTCGGCCGATCTTGGGCGCAAGCTTGAGATGCCTTTGTTAGCACTGTGGGGAAAAACAAGTTTGGTTGGTAAACAGTTTGCCGATCCGTTAAGCATTTGGCGCGAGCGCGCCACTAACGTGTGTGGTGAAGCTTTGCCGTGTGGCCACTACGTCAACGAAGAGGCGCCCGAGCAGGTGACGAATTGGTTGTTGAAATTTTTTGATGTGAATTTCAAGATCGCGTAGTCAGATCATGTCTCATGCAACATTGAACTCGCTTTTTGACCTGTCATTGAAGCGAGATTGAAGGGCGGTCTCGCAGATTGACTGGTTACCTGTACTATAGACAAAAAACGAGATTCAAAGAAATCTCTAGGTCAGGAAGGAGACAAAATGTTTGGCTGGACACAAGTCGTGGTTTTTGCTTGGCTGAGCCTGGCGGCGCTTTGCGCTCCAGCCCAGGCGCAGACTCAAGCTCAAGCGGTATATCCAACGCGCGAGGTAAAGTTGGTGGCGGGCTTTGCTGCTGGCGGTGCAACGGATACGATTGCGCGTTATTACGCAAAAAAACTGTCTGACAAATTAGGCCAGACGTTTATTGTTGAGAATCGTCCAGGGGGCGGTGGCATCGTGTCTTTGAACGCCCTGGCACAAAGCACACCCGACGGCTACACCTTAGCTTTAGGCTCGAATCCGATCGCGAGTAATGCTGTTTTAAATCGTAATCCTTACGACTGGCGCAGAGATCTGGCGCCGATTGCAATGCTGGTGTCTACGCCAAACGTACTCGTGGTACCCGGCAATTCACCGATCAACTCGGTAAACGACCTGATTGAGGCGGCCAAGAAGAGCCCCGGCACGTTGACCTTTGCCTCTGCAGGTACAGGCTCAACTCAGCATCTGGCCGGTGAATTATTTCAATACATGGCTCACGTCAAAATGACGCACGTGCCTTATCGGGGTGGCTCGCAAGCGTTGATTGATATGCTTGCAGCCAGAGTTGATTTGACGTTTGGTAGCTCGGCCACCATGATGCCCTTGGTTGAGTCTAAAAAACTCAAGCTGCTTGCCATCACGGGGCCCTATCGTTTAAAGCAACATCCCGAGGTACCAACCATCGCCGAATCGGGTTTCCCTGGCTTTGATGTGCAGGGCGACTACTTTATGGTGGCACCCGCCAACATCCCTCAATCCATTCAAGTGACGCTCGCTAAAGCCGT